>NZ_JBDGAB010000035.1:19935-39844 GCF_040910705.1 Blautia sp. RTP21359st1_E11_RTP21359_211015 | reverse complement strand
CTGCTGCAGCTTCTGATGATTTTCTTCGCCAAGAAGATACCAGTCAAGCTCTCTGGCCTCACTCCACTCACGCAGCTGTCCGAAATCCTGTCCCATAAACAGAAGCTTCTTACCCGGATGCCCGAACATAAAAGTATATCCGGCCTTCAGGTTCTTGAATTTATCATCCAGCTCTCCTGGCATCTTCTCCAGCATAGAACACTTCAGATGTACTACCTCATCATGAGACAGAACCAGAACATATTTCTCACTGTATGCATAAGTCATAGAAAATGTCATCTTATTATGATTAAATTTACGGAAATATGGATCCAGCTTCATGTATTCCAGGAAGTCGTTCATCCAGCCCATATTCCACTTCAGAGAGAATCCAAGCCCGTCGTCTTCTGCCTTACCTGTTACCATCGGCCATGCGGTAGATTCCTCTGCGATCATGACAGTTCCATGATTTCTTCCGAGAACAACGGTATTCAGATGCTTAAAAAATTCAATAGCCTCCAGATTCTTGTTTCCGCCGTATTTATTGGCGATCCACTCACCGTCTTTCTTACCGTAATCCAGGTAGAGCATGGATGCAACCGCATCTACACGAAGACCATCAACGTGGCATTCCTCTACCCAGTAAAGAGCGTTTGCGATCAGGAAATTCTTCACCTCCGGACGTCCGTAATTGTAGATCTTGGTTCCCCAATCCGGATGCTCACCCTGTCTCGGATCTGCATGCTCATATACAGCAGTTCCGTCAAAGTTAACCAGTCCGTGTGCATCCTTCGGAAAATGTGCCGGTACCCAGTCAAGAATGATACCGATCTTCTGACGGTGAAGATAATCCACCAGATATTTGAAATCCTGCGGTGTTCCGTAGCGGGAAGTCGGTGCGTAATAGCCGGTTACCTGATAGCCCCAGGAACCGTCAAAAGGATGCTCTGCGATACCCATAAGCTCCACATGGGTGTATCCCATTTTTTTGACATACTGTGCAAGCTTCGGCGCCAGTTCTCTGTAGGAATAGAAACCATCCTCATCCTCTGCTGTCTGCGGATGCTTCATCCAGGAACCCGGATGCACCTCATAGATAGACATGGCACCTGTGTCCGGATCAAAGTTCTCGCGATTTTTCATCCAGGTATCATCTTTCCATTTATAGTTGGTGATATCTGTAATACGAGAAGCTGTTCCGGGACGCATTTCAGCGGCATTGGCATATGGATCTGCCTTGTAAAGCTCCTCACCATGTGCACCTGTAATGTAAAATTTATACAGCTGTCCGATCTTCGCTCCCGGTACAAATGTCTCATAAACGCCAATGGGTCCAACTTTTTTCATGGGATTCTTCTCCGTATCCCATTCGTTGAATTCACCTATAACAGAAACCGCCTGTGCATTAGGTGCCCACACTGCAAAATAAACCCCCTTTTTTCGGTTCTGCGTATCTGGATGTGCTCCCAGCTTCCTGTAAATATCATAATTCGTGCCCTGACCAAACAGATACTGGTCAAGCTCCGTAAATTGTAATTTCTTTCCCATTTTCAGGTACCTCCCTTTATAGTTCTGCCACCGTCCATTCCCCAATTTTAAGTGGAATTTTTTATTCTATAATTATACCAATCCCCATATTTTCAGTCAAGGAAAAACCCTCTCCGGCTAATATGTGTCTATTATCCGACAGTGTCAGATAAAGTCAAAAAAGAGACCTGAATGACGCACATTTTGTCATTCAGGTCTCTCCTGTCATTTTTTAATATTCTTCGCTTCCATCGTCATAAGATTCGTCGTAGGAACCATCATCATAGCTTCCATCATCGGAAGATCCATCCGAATAATCACTTTCGTCAGAACCATCGGAATAGTCCCCTTCATCGGAAGATCCGTCACTGACATCCGATCCGTCAGAAGAATCGCTTCCATCGGAGCCATCCTCAGAGGAATCCTCTGAATCGCTGGAATTTCCTGCATATCCTGCAACACGACCAGCCTGAAGAGAGCTGTCCCAGAAGTCAGAATAGGAAGCACTCTGTAACGTAACATCCTTCGCTTCTGCAAGCTCGCTGACTGTTACAAGCTTATATCCCTGGTCGATCAGTGCCGGGATCAGCTTCTCTGTGGCACACTTCACAGATGGTTCATGAATATCATGCATCAGGATGATAGAACCGTCTCCCAGTGAGGAATCATTCATGATCTGGTTATAATCTGCATCCGCATCCATCAGCTTCCAGTCCAGAGAATCCGTAGACCACATGAAGAAAGGCTTGCCAACTGCACTCATCTGCTCATCTGTGATCGCGCCATACGGTGCACGACATACCGTTGATGCCTGCCCACAGGCTTTTACCAGTGCATCATCCGTCTTCTGGAACTCCTGCATAACAGAATCCAGATCCATATTCGGCAGTGTCTGTTCCGGATGATCCCAGGTATGGTTACCGATCTCGCAGCCAAGCTTTACCATTCGCTGTATGGTAGATTCACGGCCCTCCACATTCTGTCCCAGCATAAAGAACGTAACATGGATATTGTATTTCTCAACAGTATCAAGAAGTGTCTCTGTATACTCTCCAGGACCATCATCAAAGGTCAGAGCGATCATCGGGCGCTTCTTGGAAGGATCATAAGAGCCATCCTCATTAAAATAATAGTCCTTCACACCTTTCTCCACCCATCCGGTCTGCATGTATCCCTTTTTATCAAAGCTGTATGTTGTTCCGTCAATATCCGCAAAACCATTTACATAATATGTACCATCCGGATTCTGATACCACTTTCCTGTAGAATCCTCATGCCATCCCGGAGTCATAACAGAAAGCCTTTCGCCTGCTGCACTGCCCTTTACCGGCATCACCGTTGCATCCGTACCGGAATCCGCGCTGTCTGTATCCGAAGCAGCCGTATCCGTCGATGCCGTACCGTCCTTCGTACTGCTGCCTGTGGAAGCTCCGGCGGTATTTGCCTGGACATTTACTGTCTCCGCATCCTTATTGCTTCCGCCGCCTGCATGGTTGACGATGGGAAGAATTACCCCTCGAACAACAAAAACCAGCAGAAGAATCGCCGCAACTACACAGGTTATCCGCTTCATCATCCGCCGCCGTCTTAACTGCTGCTGTTTTCTGCGCATCCTCTCACGCAAAACTCTTTTGTCCATTTTTTACATCCCCGTTTATATACTCATATCTTTCTTTGATATTTAATGTCTGTCTTTAATCATACCGCATTTAACGCTTAAATACAATGGAAATTCCCGAAAGAATCTCTTAATTTGTTACTGTTCACTCCGTTCTCAGTAACACACTTCGCGATGCACATGTAAAAAAAATGGTACCCGAAACACATTCCGGGCACCACACTTTTTTAGCTGCTGATACTGTCAGATCACTCCTGACCCGCTGCATCCTGATCCGCCTCGCCGTCTTCCGGCACCATATCTGTAGCCTCTGCCGCTTCCAGCTCTTCATCCACGGTACCTTCCGCACTGCTTCCGTCCGAGGAAGGATCATCTCCGTTTACTCCCTGGGTATCACCGGCAGAAACCTTCTCCTCAACCGTTGCATTGTCCAGGATAAAATCTTCCACTCTGAGAAGTCCGATGGATTCATCCACGGCTGCCTGTCCGTATTTATCTACCAGCGCAGCCAGATCCTTCACACTGTATGCTTTGATCAGTTCATCCTGGATACTGAGAGATTTTTTGTCTTCAAGTGTCATATTCTCCGCATCCATGATCCCCTGTACGATCAGGTTCTGCTTTACTTTAAACTCCGCATACTGACCGCTCTGCTCCTCAAAATCATCCATGGAGATTCCCTGAGCTTTTACAAAATCCTCCAGCGTCATATCACCCTGTTTTGCATAATTCTCATACAGACTGCGAAACTCTGTCTTGGCTGTATCCAGATCCTCCTGTGGATATTCCTTCACTTCAGATGCTGAGAGCACTGTGTTCCATGCAGTTTCACGCAATGTGTTCTGTGCACTTGTCTTCGCTTCATCCTCCAGTGTAGTACGGATTTCCTTCTTGTAATCATCCACACTCTTGCAGTCTGTATTCTTGGCTACCCAGGTATCGGTAAGCTCAGGTGCACGCTTAAAGCTCTGCAGAGTGACCTTAAATACCACTTCCTGTCCGGCCAGCTCTTCCGAAGAGTATTCCTTCGGGAAAGTCAGATCGAGATCCTTAGTCTCACCTTTTTTCATTCCGATGATCCCGTCCTCAAATCCGTCGATAAACGTTCCGGAGCCTATGGTCAGCTCATAATTATTTGCAGTACCGCCGTCAAAAGCCACTCCGTCCTTGGTTCCCACATAATTAATGGTAACCACATCTCCGTTCTGAACACTGCCTTCCGTTACTTCCTCAGCCTTGTTCTGAAGCTCTTCCTTGATCCTTCCGTCAACCATATCATCGGTTACGGCTTCTACTGTGTTATCAAGAGTCAGCCCCTTATATTCTCCGATGGTCACATATTTGCTCACATCATCCACGGAAACAAGCCTTGTGTCTCCGGAGGCTGCCTCTTCGCTGTCTTTATTGGAATCCGTTTCTTCTGACTCTTTGGAATCTGCAGATCCGGAATCTTCTTTATCTGTTGTATCCTGCGCTTCTGCTGCAGGTTTTTTGTCATCTTTCTGGTCTGTTGATGTGCCACATGCAGTGATCGCCAGTGCCGCACACAGTGCAAGAACCATGAGATATGCTTTTTTCTTCATAACCTACTCCCTTCATCAAGTACTGTCGGTTCGATTATAATCTTTTTTTATACAGATTTGTAAAGTGTGTTTGCTGTCTTACATTTCCGGTACCGGTGTCGGTCTGGAAGAATCCCACACCTCCGATACATCAAACAGGTCACTGAGCATATCCGGATTGTAATACATTCTGTATCCATCCAGATTCCGTCTTCCCTGACGGAAATATTCACTTGTGATCTGCACAAAATACTGACTGGAATCTACATTGCAGAAATAGCGGTAGCCACGGCTTTTGTAATACTCATACTTCTCATTATCCGAGGTGTATCCTTCCCAGTCGCCGATATCCGCACCAAAGGCAAAAATGATCATATCGGTTTTTCCGAGGATGGGTGCCACATATTTTTCCCATTTTTTATTATCGGTCTTCAACTCCGCTGCTGTGGAGCTTGTAGCGTTTCTGTGACCCCAGGTATGGCTTGCAAATTCCCACCCGTCCTTTTTCATGGCCTTCGCCACTTTTTTGGCTGCTTTTACTTCTTTATCATAGTCAAAATCCGGATTGGCCTTGAGAAAAGCCTTCTGGTCATCCTGAAGATTCTTCTTGGTCTTATATGCCCCATCTGTACGGTAGCCCAGAACACCATTATAACCGGTCATTGCCAGGATACCCTTTCTTCCATGATAGGAAAAATCCGGATGTTCTTTGATAAAGGAATCCAGGATCGGCACCACATCGTAATCTCCGGTCACAACTGTACCGTCTGCCTTCTTATACTCGCATTTGATATCTCCGTTGTCGTCGATCACCAGCTTTGTGGCAAATCCGTCTCCGTCCATATAATGATAGTAGCTGACGTCATCCTCTGAAAGAACAAAAGGGATCTTGCCTTCCGGCAGCATGATCTTTCCCTTGCTCATGGTTCCGTCATCATTGATCACAGCCATATCATGAGGACTCACCAGTACGTAACCCTTATCATACATGATCTGGAGCATTTTTTTGAATTCGCTGACTGTGGTCATCATCTGATTATATCCGGCCTCATCGGAATCTCCGTCAAAGGCCAGTGAAGTATTCACGATCAGGGAATGAAAAAATACATGGGTGATATTCTCAAGTGGATATTCCACACAGGCATCTCTTTTTTTCATGTAGGCTGCTGCTGCTTCCTGCATCTTGTCACTGGTGGCAAATTTCCAGTTGTTTTTCAACACGGAGATCGCGCCGGTGTAATCATACTGCTGTGCCAGTTTTTTGGCTTTTTTGAGAAGTGTTTTTTCGTCTGAGGAAGTACTGTCGGAGCTGTTCTCGGCAGCTTCCCTTTTCTGTGTTTCTTTTTCTGCCTTTTTTTCTTCCTTCGGTGTCTCGGTAGCTGCCGGCTGGTCCTCCGGGTCCGCTGCTACTTTGGCTTCTTCGGACTGTTCTTCTTCGGCTTCTGCAGCTTCTGCTTCCGCTTCATCAGACTGTGTATCCTCGTCATCCTGTGTCCCAGAGATCATATTGTCCACCTGAACAGTGACCGGATGGTTTCCGCCCACAAGAAGTGACGCCGCAAGCACTGTTGTCAGTACACCTGCAATTTTTTTCTTCATAATAATATATATGCCCCTTTCTAAAAGTCCCCTCGTATCTCCGGATATGACCGTTACATCGGCGGTACCGGTGTCGGTCTTGCCGGATCAAAAACATCTTTTACGTCAAAAAGATCGGATAACAGTTCCGGGTTATAATACATACGGTATCCATCCAGATTCCGTCTTCCCTGACGGAAGTACCGATCCCGGATCTGTACATAATACTGGCTGGAATCCACGTTGCAGTAATAATTATATCCCTGCCCCTTCAGATATTCGAATTTATCCCCGGAATACTCCTGGTCATTGGTAATGTCGGTTCCAAAAGCAAAAATGATAACATCCGTTCCCCCGATCAGCGGATCTACATTTTTCTTGAAACGTTCGGTATCTGCCTGAAGCTTCTCCAGTGTGACCTGTCCCACATTCTGATGTCCCCAGGTATGGCTCGCAAATTCCCAGCCTTCTGCCTTCATGGCATCGGCAACCTTTTTTGCGGCTGCCCGTTCTTTTTCCAGGCTGAAATCCGGATGTGCATCCAGCCACTGTACTTTATTTTCATCCAGATCTGCCGGACGGGTCTCATAGCTTTCGTCGGTCCGGTATCCCAGGATCCCGTTGTATCCGGTAAGTGCCAGGATTCCTTTTGCACCGCGGTATGAGAAATCCGGATGCTTTTCCACAAAACGGTCGATCAACGGAACCATGTCATAATCTCCCACGGAGACACTTCCGTCATCTTCCACATATTCATTGCGGATCTTTCCTTTATCATCCACGATCAGCTTCGTGGCATAGCCGTCACCGTCCATGTAATGATAATAGCATACATCATCCTGTGAGAGGACAAACGGCGTTTTCCCAGGCGGAAGAAGGATCTCTCCCTCTGTGATATTCCCGTTGTCGTCTGCCTTTGCCATGTCCTTGATGCTTACCATCACATAGCCCTTGTCATACATGGTCTGCGTGATCTTGTTAAACTCATCAATGGTTGTCATGACCTGATTATAATCTGCTTCTTTGTAGTCTCCGTCAAACGCTTTGGATGGATCCTTGATCAGAATATGATAAAAGACATGTGTCACCTTTTCAAGGGGCCATGCCGTACAGGTTGCTTTTATGTCTTCGTATTTTTTTGCAGCTGCCTGCATCTTCTTATCCGAATCATAGGACGGAGCCTTTTTCAGAAGATCGATAGCTTTGTCATAGTTATACTGACTGGCCAGAAGCTCTGCCTCTGCGAGAGTATCTTTGGAAGCGGTCTCTGTATTTTTAGTACCTGCTTCTAAAGCTTTTTCTCCGGAAACAGTCTGTTCTTTCTGTTTGTCAGAAGAAACCATCTTCTCTTTTGAAGCCTTCTCACTTCTGCCCTTCAGCGCACCGACCCCTACGGATGCCCCGACTGCGACGATCATTGCCGCTGTTATGATGGCCAGACGTTTTCTGCGTTCCTTCAGCTGGCGCTTTCTGCGGCGTTTCAATATCTCTTTCCGCCATTCTTCGTACTCAGGAGTTCCCATTTCCGGTCGGGTTCCCCCGGGCTTTTTCTCTTTCATATAATATTTCCTCCATCTCTGGTTTATCCATTACATATGTTAGCTCAAAGATAGTTATGTCCTGTATTCTCTGCAGCATACACAGATGAACTGCATCGTAATCATTATAACTGGTAACTGCTGAAATTTCCACCGTTCCACCTGTCTTTTTCACTTTTTTAATTGCCTTTTTGACGAAACAATGCTAAAATGTTGTTTGCGTAATGTAACCGATTGCGAAACAAATATATATACAGGGGGATTCTCAAATGAGTACAGTTACCATCGTTCTTCTGGTCATCCTCGTTATTCTGATCGCAGCAGTGATCGCACTCTATTTCTTCGGAAAAAAAGCTCAGAAAAAACAGGACGAACAGCAGGCTCAGATCCAGGCTAACAAGCAGACAGTTTCCATGCTGGTCATCGATAAAAAACGGATGCCGCTGAAAGATTCCGGACTTCCACAGATGGTCATCGACCAGACACCTAAGCTTATGCGCCGGTCCAAGCTTCCGATCGTAAAAGCCAAAGTCGGTCCGAAGATCAACATCCTTATTGCAGATGAAAAAGTTTTTGATCTGATCCCGGTCAAAAAAGAGATCAAAGCTGAAGTCAGCGGCCTTTACATCGTTGGCGTAAAAGGAATCCGTGGTTCTCTCGAAGCACCACAGAAGAAGAAAAAAGGCTTCCTCGCAAGATTCCGTAAATGATCAGAATCCAAAACAGCCGCCATGCTTTCAGGAATTCCCCTGATGCATGGCGGCTGTTCTTATGTAGTGTAATTATATATCTTTTATTTTCTGCAGGATCTATAAAACAAAATCCTTGCAGTCTCTTGGCTGTACCTGGATCGCCAGATAGCAGTCTGCCACATGTTCTTCATTCATATCCAGCGCATAATCTGCTTTGATCTGAAGGTTCTCTTCGCTTTCCGTCAGCTCCAGATTCGTAGCTGAGATTCCCATCTGAAGTGTTCCGTAAGGGGTAGTATAATAGGTCATGTTTTTTTTGCCCTGTTCAAATACCATGTGTACATTGACCAGTCCCTTCTTGCTGACTTCCAGACCCTTTCCGGATACTTTTATGTAATTGATGGTGGGTTCTGCTGTTTCATCCAGCAGTTCCTCATATCTGAGATAATGAGAACCATTGCGGAAATAATACTGTCCCGGAACAATGATCTCTATAGGTTCCTGATCCCCCTGTGCATCCATCATCTGAAGCCCTCTTACATGGATCAAAACTTCTTTCTGCATTCTTTTCTCCTATCATTTATGTACAGATCTGTTTAATATTTTTCGATATCGATCTTCTGTGTTTTTTCTACGTTATACGGCAGAATGGAATTGGCAAAATCCTTAAACTTCTCTGCAAGATCACTTACATAAAAGCGATACGGGAATTCCTCCTGTGCTACCTCATTGCTGGCAAGATCCAGTCTGGAGAGTAACTTTTTAAGCTCCAGCGCCGTCTCATATGCAGGATTCACAAGGCAGACCTCCTCACCCATGATCTTGCGGATGGTAGATCTTAAAAGAGGATAGTGCGTACATCCGAGGATCAGTGTATCGATCTCCTGCTCCTGCAGCTCCTTCAGATATCTTCTGGCAACCTCCTCGGTGACCGGATCATGATACCAGCCCTCTTCTACCAGCGGAACAAACAGCGGGCACGCTTTTCCGATCACGGTGATCTCCGGATCCAGTTCCTTCAGATAAGAGGCATGGATACCGCTTCCTACCGTGCCCACCGTTCCGATAATGCCCACCCGTTTATTTCTGGTTTCCTGGGCAGCAACTTTGGCACCGGCCTCGATCACTCCAAGGATCGGGATATCCAGTTCATCCTTCACCGCATCCAGAGCAAATGCACTGGCTGTATTACAGGCCACCACAATGGCCTTCACCTTCTGTTCCTGCAGAAAATGAATGATCTGGCGGGAATAACGGATCACCGTTTCTCTGGATTTGCTTCCATAGGGAACTCTGGCTGTGTCTCCGAAATATACGATTTTTTCCGATGGGAGATTGCGCATGATCTCCCGGGCTACTGTCAGTCCTCCGATACCGGAATCAAACACACCCACCGGTGCGTTTCTGTCTATATTCATTGATCTTATCTCCTGAAATAATTAATCGAACGTGATTGGTCCGTTGAAATATTGTATCACCAATCCAGGGCTTGCGCAAGCCAGAAGGATATCTTCACCGGCTTATTTTCCCCGTTGTCCTCTGCTTTTTCAAAACAGAATTCCGGGTAGATCGTTCCCCACCAGGCATAAAACTGTGGCTGCTGATCACCGGCAGTTCTTCTCTCCCAGGTACTCCCTGCAAGGATCACTGCCGTGAGCAAAAGGAACCCTCCTGCTTTTTTTAATACATGCTTCTTCATTTTTATATGCTCCATGAGCAAGCCCTCCTGTCAAAAATCTTCTGATGATCTTATCCAGAGATATATTGTACGATTTATCGTACTGATCATCATCTATATTATTAACAGTCCGGCTCCCATCTATTCATTACTGCCGTAATCCACTTCCAGAAGCTCACCTTCCACCCATATCTCCGGAAGCCAGGGCAGCGTTCCATCCTGACAGAACTGATGATATACCTCCCGCAGAGTCACACCCTTCTTCTGCTGCCCGGATGTGCGGTTCTCCTGGATTCCCTGAAGGTATTCCCCTATGGAGCTTTCCCGGGCTCCCTTCCAGTGAAAAACATCTCCCAGCATATCCGTCCGGAACACGTAGACATCCTCTCCGATATGCTCTTCCTGCTTCAGATATCCGATCAGTGCTTCCCGGGATCCCTCTTCCAGGATCTGTTCATCCAGGATCAGCACTTCAAGATGACCCAGATCCAGAAATTTTTCCTGAGACCGGTTGTAGACTGCCTCGATCTCCTGAAAATCCCGGCCGGAAAGAGTCAGCACAGAAATCGGATCTTCGTCCGGTTTTTCCTGTCCGGTAGCTGTACTCATATCCGGCATTGCATATTTCAGCACAAAGCCATTCTCTGAAACACCGGCCCCCAGTGCCAGCGGATAAGCTCTTTTTTCCGGTTCTACTGCCGCACAGCCTGATCCCGTCAAAGTGATGACCAGGACAAGTCCTGCCACAGTTACTTTTTTCTTCCGTCTTCCCCGGTTTTCCGTACTGAGAAAAAGCTGTATCACAAGCAGAAACGGCACAAAGATGTACCCCAGATACCAGCCATAATACTCCCGGATCCCCATCCCGTTTCTCTCATACAGGGAAAGCAGCCAGCCTGCTGCCGGGATCCAGTACCGACCGGTCCCGAATCCGGTTTTTTCCGCGATCTGATTTCCGTAATGAAACAAACTTCCCAGAGAAAACAAAAGTCCGAATACCAGAAACCCCATCCATATCACATCAAATCTCGCCAGTACGTTTCCCGGAAGATCTGCACCCTCCAAAAGAGGCAGTACCGGACAGATCTCGTTTTTAAGGCGTGCACCTCCAAAGACTGCCGGAAGAAGGAGCTGCATTCCAAAAATGATCCCGCAAACTGTAAGAAAAGCCAGGATCACAGGTTTTCTGGCACTTCCTTGTTTTTTTGCATACTCCAGCCCGAAAGGAAGAAGTCCTGCTCCTGAAAAAGCACACAAAAGTGTATACAGATCACGGAGCCATCGCTCTCCTGTAAATCCTGTTTCCGGATCTTTCATCACTTCCATAAAGTACTCTGTTTTTCCCTGCCCTGCACATAAAAGCATCAGAAGAAGAATCCCTGCCAGAAAAATCCTTCCGGACACCTCAGCGATCCGCCCTCTTCTCTGCATTCCGCGATGCGTTCCCAGACTACAGGCTGCAACTGCAAGAAGAGACAGCCATTTTCCGGAAATCCCGCTGATCAGACTTTCCGGGATCACCTCCCCCAGAAGGCCCGAAAGAAATGCCGAACTTACGATCACATATACCAAAAAGAACAGGCCAATAAATCGTACAGTAAAACTTCCTATCCTTTTGGAAAGCTCCCCATATGCAGGTGTCAGACGTATCAGCCAGATTACATAAAAAGAGAGCACTACGGCCGCAGCAGCTGTCCCTGCCATGGCACTGATGCCCAACATCGCTCCATTCTTAAACAGGCACAGCAGAAACGGCGCCGGAAACACCAGTATGATCTGCCGAAAAAGCTGTCTGTGGGAAATCCTGTTATTCTCCGCAAATCTCATAACCTTTATCCTTTCCGGCTCCATGGCCTTGTCCGAAGCCTGCGTTTCTGGGCATTTCTGGCATACAGCGGCCGGAATTTCCGCTTCCGGAAGGGCTGTCGCAAAATCCTTCCACCGGTTTCCGCCTCACTGTTCTTCTCTACAAAAGGTACCAGATATGGGACACCGAAGCTTAAAAGTCCTGCCAGATGCGCCATGGTGAGATACAGTCCCAACACGATTCCGAATATACCTAGAAATCCTCCCAGAAACAGAAAAGCGTACTTCAGAAGCCGGAATGCAGAAGCAAATTCCTCATTAGGTATAGCCAGTGATCCCAGTGCTGTCAGTGCCACGATGATCACTACCACCGGGCTGACAAGATTGGCCTCCACCGCAGCCTGTCCGATGATCAGTCCTCCTACGATCCCAATGGCATTTCCAAGAGCTCCCGGGATCCGCACACCAGCCTCCCGTATCAGCTCAAAAGACAGTTCCAGGAACACCAGCTCCACTACACTGGAAAATGGAACGCCCTCTCTTGCCTGTGCAAAGGAAAGGATCAGATTCGCCGGAAGGATCTGTGTATGAAACCGGATCACAGCCAGATAAAGTCCGGGGAGCAGCGTTGCCACAGCCATGGCCAGATACCGGAGCACCCGCAGGAAGGATGCCATCTCAAAACGGTTGTACCAGTCTTCACTGCTTTCCATAAAACTGTTGAATGCTCCGGGAACCACCAGTGCCACCGGCGAATTGTCGCAGAGCAGAACTGCTTTTCCATTCAGCAGCTCCTGGGCAGCCCGGTCCGGCCGCTCCGTTGTCTGAAACTGAGGAAAGGGAGAATACCATGCTTCTTCTGTCAGCTGTTCCAGCATCCCGCTGTCCAGGATCCCGTCCACTGCAAAAGATTCCAGGCGCTCTTTCACAGCAGTCAGAAGCTCCTCATGGACCAGATCCTCCACATAAAGAAGCTGTACCACCGTATTAGAGCGTACACCGATGCTGCTCTGCTCCACCTTCAGCCTGGTATCCCGGATCCGCTTTCTCACAAGGGCCGCATTGGTTTTTACACTGTCACAGAACCCCTCCTTGGAGCCTCTGAGGACCTTTTCCGTTTTCACCTCTGATACAGCCAGCCCCGGATATCCTTTACTGGAAATTTTCATTGCTTTGTCGTATCCATCCAGAAAGAAAACTGCATTTCCCGAAAGAATGGCACCAAATACCTCCTCCATAGAAGACAGCTCCTTCACATCTGCAATTCCAAGACTGTTTCGGCGGATAAATTCCCGGATCTTTTCCTCCGGAATCTCCCAGAAATGATTGATCATTTTTCCGATAGCAGAATCATCCAGCATCATGTTTGAAACCGCAACCTCAATATAGACCATCAGACAGTCCGCCTTATGTCCCTCACCAAGGCGCATGGGTCTGATCAGGATATCATCGCAGTTTTCACACCGTTTCCGGATATACGATTCATTTTCATGAAGAGATATCGATATCTTCCTTGTTTCCATAAAGTCACCATCCTTTATGCAGTCAGACGGATAAAAGCATCCGCATTCGGTTAAAAAAAGAGATGCCCCAATGACATCTCTCTTAATATTCCCGCATATCCGGTTCTTATTCTTTTTTCTCGGCCTCTTTGGCCTCATTCTCCGCGCGGATAGTACGGATGATCGCTTTTCGTTGATTCTCCAGATGATGGAAAGAAATATCCTGCGCCTTTTGCACATCTCCTTCACGGATGGCTTTTACCAGTTCTTCATGCTCACTGACCAGAAGATTTCTTGTCTGCTCCTCCTTCAGATACTCTACACGATAACGGTACATCTGCTCACGGAGATTATTCAGGACCTGATTCAGACGCTTATTATCAGAAGCCTGATATATGATCTCGTGGAAAGCCACATCGGTTTCCGCCAGACGGACCAGATTTCCCTCTGCTTTTGTTTTTTCAAATTCCTTGGCTGCCACCCAGAGCCTTCCCAGCTCATCCTCTGTGATCAGCTTGCACGCTTTTTCTATGGCAACATTTTCGAGGGCGATACGCACCTCCAGAACATCGTTCAGATCCTTCTCTGTGATGCTGGCTACCTGTGCACCTCTGCGTGGGATCATCACTACAAGACCTTCCTGCTCCAGCTTGCGCATAGCCTCACGCACCGGTGTTCTGCTCACGCCAAGACGCTCTGCAAGGGCGATCTCCAGAAGTCTTTCGCCCGGCTTCAGCTCTCCCTTCAGGATTGCCTGCCGCAAGGTGTTAAAAACAACATCCCGAAGCGGCAGATATTCATTCATATCCACAGAAAAATCACTTGTCATTTGTAACTCCTCCATCTCTATTGTAAATATCCGTGGCAAATACAGTCTTTGCAAGCCCGCTCTTTCTGAGGCTTCTGGCTGCCGCGGCCATCTTATCCCTGTTATCAAAGATTCCAAACACAGTAGGACCGCTTCCGCTCATCACGGCTTTCAGCGCACCTTTTTCTTCCATAAGGTTCTTGATATTGCCGATCACAGGATACTGTCGGATGATCCCCGGTTCAAATACATTCTCCATTCTGGATGCCATGGCATACAGATCATTATTTCTGATAGCTCCGATGAGTCCATCGATGTCCGGATGTTTTCCGATCCCTTCCAGATTCAGATTCTCATAGGCTGTTTTTGTGGAAACATTGATTCCCGGTTTTCCTATCAGAACATAACATTTCGGAACTTCCGGAAGTCTGGTCAGCTTCTCTCCGATTCCCTCCGCAAGAGCTGTTCCCCGCATGATACAATACGGAACATCTGCTCCGACCTTTACTGCACGTTCCATCAGCTGTTCTTCAGTAAGCCCTAAATGGAACATCCGGTTCACACCCACAAATGCGGCCGCTGCATCGGAGCTGCCTCCTGCCATGCCTGCTGCCACCGGGATAAATTTACGAAGCTTGATGGAAAGTCCCTCTTCAACATCGAACTCCTCCATCAGCATCTGTGCTGCCTTATATACAAGATTTCTCTGATCTGTAGGAATAAACGGAAGATTGGTCGTCAGTACGATCCCCGGCCGTCTGGTCTTTCTGATATCCAGGATATCATACATACGGATGGTCTGCATGATCATGCGTACCTCATGATAACCGTCCTCTCTCTTTCCCAGAACATCAAGTCCGAGATTGATCTTTGCCATTGCTTTTAAACGCATAAGCCCCTCCATTTGTACTTTGTATACAGTATTTATACATGTATTTTATATGATTTTTACATTCTTTTCAACAGCAAAATATTCCACTTTTTATTTGATCTGACCTTCCACTTTTTTCACAACAAGAAGCGGAGTTCCCGGAGAGGGTTCCTGATTTTCCTTGAGAGCATTGATCGTCCGGATCTCTTGGATAGATGTGTGATATTTCCTTGCGATATCCCACAATTCATCTCCCGGTTTTACCATATAAACCAGGATTCCCGGCATAGCCTGGAGTTTTTTCATATCCAGTGGTTTTTCCTCTACTTTCTCAATGATAAATACCGGTTCTCTGGCAACTGCCAGAAGCTCCAGTCCTACAGTTGCCCGGATCTCGATCTCATTTCCATCTGCCATGGCTGCGGAAAGCTGCTCCAGCTTTGCTTTTAACTGATAACAGCTGTCCTGTCGGATCCCTCTTGCTTCCACCATATGGGAAAACGGTATCATTGCCTCCATGGAATAAAACGGCATATCATCATTTCCAATAATGTACAGGATCTTCAGCATGACCACGCCATCTGCCTGCACACCGTTCTCTACGATCCTGGTCTTATCAATCTTCACTTTTCCCTGACTGTGACACAGCTGGAGGACTTTTCCCTGAGTCTCCTTTACCTGGATCCTGTCACTGATCCTGCATCTGGAAAAATTACGTACCAGAAGCCGTTCCAGTACCTCATTCTTTCCTTCCGGAACACATTCACGGATCGGTGTATACACATCGGTAATGAGATCATATTCCTCTTCCCTGAAAAATTTCATATCCAGCTCCAGCACAACATCCGAAACAAGGATCCGTTCTTCCCCATCGACATCCGGTTTGGCCTCCAGACTCTGATGCATCACCGAAGCTTCGATCAGCGGGATCAGTTCCTCCGTGCAGTCCGGACATTCCACTTCTCCGGAAAAAGGCAGCGAATATTCCAGCCACTGCACCGGGGCTTCTGTATCTTCAGCTCCGTACAGCACAAAAACGGACAGCTCTCCTCTTGCCTTTACCACATTTTCCTCCGGCTTCAGATCCAGCCCCCGTACATCCATAGTATACCAGATCAGGCTGGCGATATCCGGACGATTGGAGGCAATGGTATACTCATCCTTGATCCGGAGTGTATCTTTTTTATGTACGGTAAGTCCCAGAAAACGGACTGTTTTTTTTCTGACGGATACCTCTTCTGCATCCAGCGCCACCGGCAGGCGGATCTGTTCTGTTTCATCCACAGTCACACAAAAAGTTACCAACGCTTTGATATTGAGCTTTCTGGAATGGATCAGGCGGATCGTAAGATCTTCAATTTCCCACTTCAGACACATTTTATCCCCGTTTATGATATTCTTCAGGTTCAAGGTTTCCTCAAATGGAAGTTTTGCAGTAAGACTGCTGACGATCCCTCTTTCTTCCCCCACATAAAGGATATCTACCTGCAGATTTCCCGTAAGAATACCTTTCCCGTCAGTAAGACGGACATCATCCATAATGATCCTGCCCTTATTCTGGATCAGTCTTCCTGCATCCGGTTTTGCATCCGGTACATTAAAATCCTCATCAAAAGTGATCTGACTTTTTGCCCTGCTTTTTTCCTTTAATATCTGCATGCTTTCTTTTTTTAATTCCACAGTCTATTCCCCTTTCTCCGACTCTTTTTTCACCGGACTGCTGCTTTCCCGGAACGTTACCGGCTTTTCCTGTTTCCGGGTTTTTATCACAATGCAGGGATAGGACGGAACTCCTGCCTCCTTAAGATCCTCCGGTCCAAGAAGTTTTGTAACAAAAAATATCCCATTCGAGGATTCTCCAAGCTCCTCTACCTGGATGCTGTATCCGCCACTCATCTGCCGCCCGTACCCTTTGGCCAGGTAAAGATCCTCTCCGGTTTCATAACTCAGCTGAAATTCCTTTTCCTTTTTTTCTTCCATAAGCCTGGAAAGCTCCTCCGGGATATCCCGGCGTTCCACAACGATGTAATCTACCGGTTTTCGTTCTTCTTCCTCCACCCGGACAAATCGACACCCGGAAAGCAGCAGTGCCAGCACGGCAGCTGTCAGCACGATCCGCAGAAATACTGCTTTTTTCATAATATAAGCCACCTGCATGATTCGTTACTGTTCACTCCGTTCTCAGTAACACGCTTTGCGGAAGATCACCAGTAAACAGTAACCATTATTCAGTATTTATTCTATGTGAGCAGGGAAAGATTTATTGCAACTATCGGATTTTCTTCGTATAATATAAAAATACCATCTTACTGCGGAACTCTCCGCAAGTATCTATAACAGAAAGGACAAAAGACATGATTCGATTCATACTTGTCTGTATCGTGGTGATCGCCTATCTGGTGCTGACCATTCCGGTTCTCCTTGTAGAATGGATCATCGGGAAATTTTCTCCCATGACTAAGGATATCAGCTCTCTGCGCATGGTACAGACCATATTCAAATTCATCCTGTGGATCACAGGCGCCAAAGTCACCGTCATCGGCGAAGAAAACGTTCCAAAGGATCAGGCTGTTCTCTATGTAGCAAACCACCGGAGCTATTTCGACATCCTGCTCACCTACAGCCGCTGTCCGATCCGCACCGGCTATGTTGCCAAGAAGGAAATGGAGCATTATCCGCTGCTCTCCAACTGGATGCGCAATCTCTACTGTCTCTTTCTCGACAGAGAGGATATCAAGCAGGGTCTGAAAACGATCCTCCAGGCCGCAGACTATGTGAAATCCGGCATTTCCGTATGTATCTTCCCGGAAGGAACCAGAAATAAGAATGTTGATGAAACAGAAATGCTGCCTTTCCATGACGGCAGCTTCAAGATCGCAGCCAGAGCCAAAAGCCCGATCATTCCTATTGCGATCAGCAACTCTGCCAATATCTGGGAGGCCAATTTCCCGAAGATGACACCTACACACGTAGTGATCGAATATGGCAAGCCTATCATTCCTTCAGAGCTTGACCGGGATACTCAGCGCCGCTTAGGTTCTTATACACAGGATATCATCAAAGAAATGCTGATCAAAAACAAAGAACTGGTGTGAACATCAAAAAAACCATATCTATGTCTGTTTTTCGACATAAGATATGGTTTTTTATTACTGTGTACCTGCTCCCAGGATTTTTTCCGCATTTTCGATGCGTTCTTTCGTTGGCGGATTGATTCCCTTCAGCGGATAATCAATATGCAGATTTTCCCATTTAAAGGTTCCGAGTGTGTGATATGGAAGAACCTCCACTCTCTCAACTGTCTTCAGTGTTGCGATAAAGTCAGCCAGCCGGTGGAGATAGTCATCCCGGTCATTGCGTTCCGGAACCAGTACGTGACGGATCCACATGGATACGCCCATATCGGAAAGCTTCCGGGCCATGGCAAGGATATTTTTATTGGTACATCCTGTGAGGATCTTATGCTGTTCCTCATCAATGTGCTTGATATCCAGCATGACAAGATCTGTGTACTTCATCAGCTCTTCCCATTTTTCATACCACGGACCCTCTTCTGTGTAAGGGTTGCCGCTGGTATCAAGTGTTGTGTGGATCCCAAGTTTTTTTGCTTTTCTGAACAGCTCAGTGAGGAAATCGATCTGTAACAGTGGCTCGCCTCCACTCACAGTAATACCGCCCTTACTTCCCCAGTAAGAGCGGTATCGACAGGCTTTTTCAAGCAGCTCATCTGCTGTGTACTCCGTCCCTGTTTTCATTTGCCAGGTGTCCGGATTGTGGCAGAACTGACAGCGCATGGCGCAGCCGCTCAAAAAGATCACATACCGGACTCCTGGTCCGTCAACAGAGCCGAAGCTCTCCAGTGAGTGGACGTAGCCAGTGATTTTTTTCTGGTCGTCCATATTTTTTATTACATCCTTTCGTGGCAGGTTCTTGCGATAACGTCAAGCTGCTGCTCTCTTGTAAGGTCGATGAACTTAACAGCGTATCCGGAAACACGGATCGTGAAGTTTGCATACTCCTCTTTTTCCGGATGCTCCATAGCATCGATAAGTTTCTCTTTACCGAATACGTTTACATTGAGGTGATGTGCACCACGGTCAAAGTATCCGTCAAGTACATTTACAAGATTCTCTGTACGCTCTTCCTCAGAATGGCCAAGTGCATCCGGGTTGATCGTCTGAGTATTGGAGATTCCGTCAAGGGCATCCTCATAGTCAAGCTTTGCAACAGAGTTCAGGGAAGCAAGAAGTCCGTTCTGCTCTGCGCCGTAAGACGGGTTTGCTCCCGGTGCCAGAGGCTCGCCGGCTTTTCTTCCGTCCGGAAGAGATCCTGTAGCTTTACCATAAACAACGTTGGATGTGATGGTAAGGATGGATGTGGTTGGCTTGGAATCACGATAGGTATGGATGTGTTTCAGCTTCTCAAGGAATGTGGAAAGCAGAGTTGTTGCGATCTCGTCTGCTCTGTCATCATCGTTACCATAACGTGGGAAGTCACCCTCAACCTGGAAGTCTGTTGTGATTCCGTCCTCGTCACGGATTGCTTTTACTTTTGCATATTTGATAGCGGAAAGGGAATCTACTACGTGTGAGAATCCGGCGATACCTGTTGCGAAGGAACGGTCAACCTTTGTATCGATAAGTGCCATCTCAGCTGCCTCATAGTAGTATTTATCATGCATGTAGTGGATCATGTTCAGTGTTCCAACATACAGATGTGCAAGCCAGTCCATCATCTGATCATATTTTGC
>NZ_JBDGAB010000035.1:0-19783 GCF_040910705.1 Blautia sp. RTP21359st1_E11_RTP21359_211015 | reverse complement strand
CTCTTTACCTGTCTCTGTAGCAGATACACAGCAGCAGATGCTATAGTCATCGCCCCATACCGGACGCATAACATCATCGTTCTCATACTGGATGGAACTTGTTGTAACAGAGATGTCTGCTGCATATTTCTTGAAGTTCTCAGGCAGTCTTGAAGAGTAGAGAACTGTAAGGTTCGGCTCCGGAGCCGGTCCCATATCCTCAAGTGTATGAAGGAAACGATAGTCGTTCTTTGTTACCATGGAACGTCCGTCCTGTCCCATACCTGCTACTTCCAGAGTTGCCCATACCGGGTCACCGGAGAAGAGCTGGTTGTAAGACGGGATACGAGCGAATTTAACCATACGGAATTTCATTACGATATGGTCAACAAGCTCCTGTGCCTCTTTCTCTGTAAGAGTTCCGTTCTCAAGGTCTCTCTCAATATAGATATCAAGGAATGTGGAGATACGTCCAACACTCATTGCAGCTCCGTTCTGAGTTTTGATCGCTGCAAGATATCCAAAGTACAGCCACTGGAATGCTTCCTTTGCATTCTTAGCCGGCTGGGAAATATCAAAGCCATAGATCTGAGCCATTTCTTTCATCTTCTTCAGAGCACGGATCTGATCTGCAATCTCCTCACGAAGCTGGAAGTCATAACGTCTCATACCCTGACGGTCGCATGCTGCGAAGTCTTTCTCTTTACCTGCGATCAGATAATCAATTCCGTAAAGAGCAACTCGTCTGTAATCACCTACGATACGTCCACGTCCGTAAGTATCCGGAAGTCCTGTAAGGATCTTGTTGTGACGTGCTCTCTTCATCTCCGGTGTGTAGATATCGAATACACCCTGGTTGTGTGTTTTGAACTCATAGTTGTTGAAAACATCTTTGATCTTGTCGCTTACATGGTATCCGTAAGTCTCACATGCCTGCTCTGCCATTTTAATTCCGCCGTATGGCATGAAAGCACGTTTCAGAGGTTTGTCTGTCTGAAGACCTACAACCTGCTCCAGGTCTTTGAGTTCCTCATCGATATATCCAGGACCGTATGCTGTAATTCCTGTTACTACCTCTGTCTCCATATCAAGAACGCCGCCTTTAGCACGCTCTTCTTTCTGAAGCTCCTGAAGCTTGCCCCAGAGTTTATCTGTTGCCTCTGTTGGTGCTTCCAGGAAGGAAGCATCTCCATCATATGGTGTATAGTTCATACTGATGAAATTACGAACATCGATCTTCTCTTTCCAACGATCACCCTTAAAACCATTCCACTGTTCAAAATCAACTTTTGCCAATTTGTTACACATCCTTTCCTGTTGTCTCAATATTTCGTTCACCGCCCGCGCAGTTAGTAATATATAACATTTCTCATGACGACCATAAGATAACAGATTCCGAATTTAAAGTCAACAGCTTGGAAGTATGTTCTTTATAATATACATGTAATTGTATTATTGATAAAAATAATGAGAAAATTGTACCAGATATTGTACAATGTCGGGCGTCTGACGGACGCTCCTGGCGGAGGGCGTTTCCTTTCCAGGGGGGACACTTTGGCAGTGGAGCTCTTTCCCTTTCTGGGGGACACTTTGGCAGTGGGGTTTCCCTTTCTGGGGGACACTTTGGCAGTGGGGTTTCCCTTTCGGGGGGACACTTTGGCGTGGGCAAGTTTGCGAGGGGGAAAGGCGCTCGGAGTTACGAAGCCCGCTTTTCCCCCTCGCGCTCCCCCTTTCCGGGCACGTCGCTGTTCTGCGCTGTGGTATGGGGTAGTGTATTGGTAAATGCCTGTATGCTGCTGTATTGGTAGCGTCAGGCTGAGCCGTTTTTTTTGTTCCGCCGGACGGGAGGCGGTCTGCGCAGCAGACCTGTTCCTGGTAGTTGTTGTATTGCTGGCGCTAATCTGCTCCTGCCTGTTGTTCTATTGCTGGCGCTAATCTGCTCCTGCCTGTTGTCGCATCACTGGCATAAACCCGCTCCCATTAACAACAGGGAACAGGCCCGCTGCGCGGGCCGCTTTCCCGTCCGACGAAACAAAAATCGGCTCAGCCTGACACTGCCAATACAGCAGCATACAGGACTAAGCCGATAAATTAACACACTCCAAGGCGTAGCACAGCGGCGTGCCCGGAGGGGTGGGGTGTGGGGAGGGGAAACGGGCTTCGCAACTCCGAGTGCCTCCCCTCCCCACGAATTTCCCCGCTTTTTCAAAGCAAAACTTTTCCAAGAAAAACCCTACAATACTTTGGAAAGAAACTCCTTCGTCCTTTCCTCTCGAGGATCCCCAAACAGTTCTTTCGGATTTCTATCCTCAAGAATCACCCCATCATCCATAAAGAGCACTCTGTCGCTGACCTCCCTTGCAAATCCCATCTCATGGGTAACCACCAGCATGGTCATGCCTTCTTTTGCAAGCTCCTTCATAACCTCAAGAACCTCTCCGACCATCTCCGGATCAAGAGCTGATGTCGGCTCGTCGAACAGAAGCACCTGGGGATTCATTGCAAGGGCTCTGGCAATGGCAACCCTCTGCTTCTGTCCGCCTGAAAGCTTTCCGGGATAGACATCGGCTTTTTCTTCAAGGCCGACTCTTTTCAAAAGAGCCCTCGCCTTCTGATCAGCTTCCGCTACATTCCATTTGCCAAGGCGCACCGGCGCAAGGGTGATATTTTTCAATACTGTCATATTTGGAAACAGATTAAAATGCTGAAAAACCATTCCCACATTTTCCCTGAATTTATCTACATCCAGCTTCGGATCCAGAAGCTGCTGTCCGTTTACGGTGATCTCGCCTTCCTCCGGTTTTTCCAGAAGGTTCAGACAGCGCAAAAATGTAGATTTTCCGGAGCCGGACGGACCGATGATGCAGATACACTCACCCTTGTTTACGTGAGTTGTGATTCCCTTTAATACGTGTACGTCCCCGAAGGACTTTTTCAGATTTTTAACATCAATCACTTTCTCTCAGTCTCCTTTCAAATCTCTTCAGCAAAAGGCTCAGGCACTTCACGATCAGATAATACATGATACCTGCAACGATCAGCGGTATGAACATCTGATAAGTACGGGAAGAAACATAGCTTGCCGCTTTTGTCAGATCCATGATACCTACATAACCTAAAATAGATGTTTCTTTGATCAGCTGGATAAACTCATTACCCATTGCCGGAAGGATGGTTTTTACAGCCTGCGGAATGATAATGAAACGCATGGTATCTTTATACCCAAGGCCCAGAGAACGACCTGCCTCGCTCTGGCCCTTGTCTACAGATAAAATACCTCCGCGGATAACCTCGGAAACATATGCACCGCTGTTGATACCGAAGCTGACCACTGCTGCCACATATCCCAGCCTGCTGTGGAACACTGCAAAATAGATGATCATCAGCTGAAGGACTGACGGTGTTCCACGAATCACATCAACATAAATATCCGCGATCGTGGAAAGAATGGTTCTTCTGCCTTTTTTCGCAGCTCCAAGACGTACCAGAGCCACTACAAGACCGATCAGGATACCTACGATCACTGACAAAAGGGAAACGATCAGTGTAATCCCAAGACCATTAATATAAAACTTCCAACGATTATCCTGAAGGAAAATAAAGCTTAAAAGTCCCAGAAAACCATCGGTTGCTGCTACATCTGTCACATCCTCGCTGTTTTCAAGTGTGTCCACAAAATACTTCTGATAAAGATCATCATATTCCCCGGATTTTTTTACTTTTGCAAGCCCGTCATTGATGATCTGGACAAGCTCTGTGTTTCCTTTTTCAATGCAGAAAACCGTATCCTCTGCTGTACTTGGCACGGACTCATACTGCAGATCTGAGTTCTGTTTGCAGTAGATCTCAGCCATGATATTGTCGATCAGAACTGCATCTGCTCCACCGTTTTTCAGCTCCATGACTGCGCTGGAAGCGTTTTTAAATCTTTTTACTTTGGCATCCTTAACTTCACCGTAATCGGTAGTCTCGCCGGATGCGATCATATCACTCTGTGCACCCTCCAGAACTGCAACGGTTTTTCCGGACATCTCCTCAAAATCCTTGATCGGATTATCCTTACGGCTGATGATGCACTGTGTACCGGTGTAATAAACATCGGAAAAATCAACGCTTTTTTTACGGTCCTCCGTAGGTCCGATCCCGGCTGCGATCACCTGTACATCACCAGCCTCCATGGAACCCATCAGGGAATCAAAGGGCATATCCTTCCATACCAGCTTTACGTTTTCTTCCTTGGCGATCGCCTCCAGAAGATCGTAATCAAAACCTGTAATATTTCCATTATCATCCAGGTATTCAAACGGTGAATACTCTGCGTTCGTTCCTATGACGATGGTCTGCTGTTCTGCCGCTTTTACTGCCACTGCACTGCTGAAATATACCGGCAAAGCCATGATCATACACAGTACAAAACAGATAAGAGCTCTGCTTTTTCCATTGCGTCCCATTATTTTCCCCTCCTGCTATTCATATTTTTTTCCGTAGCCAAAAGCACCTTCCATGCCACAGATGCCCGCTGCAAAAGCAGCTGCCTCTTCAAGACTTTCACAGATCGCGGTTTCCTCCGCCATGCCGTTTTTCATTCTTCCGATATACCCGGTAAGGAAAGATGCGATCAGTGAATCCCCGGCGCCAAGAGTATCTTTTACTTCCGTAAGCGGCGCTGCCGGCTGTCGGTAAAAATTCCTTCCGTCATAAAGAATGCAGCCCTTGGCTCCTCTGGAGGCCATGGCAAGCTTCGGCCCCATGGAGATGATCTTTTTCAGATGCTCTTCTGCCTCCTGGTCGGTTCCGTCAAAGGAGCAAAATGCGTAAGTAACCTCCGGTGCTGTTTTTTCATAATATTCCTCTGTGGAATCATCAGAAAAGTCAAAAGAAACCGGAATTCCCGCCTCTTTGATCTTATGCAGCTCTTCCTCCGTAAAAGAGTAATTTCCGCTATGTACCACATCAAAGCCTTTCATATATTCCAGATCAAAACGATCAAGGATATACGGTGTTTTTCCACGGATACCACCATCATTAAAATCCAGGAACTCACGGTCTCCGTCTTTTAATGTGATCCTGGAATAACCGTTCTCGCCGTGCAGCTGTCTGCACTTTACGGTTTCCACGCCGATTTTTTCCAGTGTATCCATGATCAGTTCTGCTCTGTCGTCATCTCCGAAATATCCCATATACGCTGTTTTTTCACATCCGGCCATCTTTCCGTAAACACTGACGTTTACGCAGTTTCCGCCTGGATACATGGTTTTCAGATGATCATAGATATCCACTACATTGTCTCCGAAGCCAAGAAGCTTTGTACTGTATTTACTCATATTTTCCCTTTCTCTGTGCACAGGCACAGCAGCACCTTTAGTACTCTACAACGCCCATATATCTTCTCATATCCAGCGGATGACGGCGTTTATCCTGGAGAGCGGTACGGTAAACGGTCGTCATGGTGTAGAACAGCATCGGGGTAAAATATTCCACACAGCTGTCATCAATTGCTTCCATACCAAGCTTATCTGCATCGATCACTTCGTATTTCTTTCCGTATTTTTCAAGGAAAGTCAGCACACGCTCATCCATCATACGGTTTCTGCCCCGGCTCATCATAAGGATATAAAGATGATCCTCATCCGTTACCTCAAACGGTCCGTGGAAATATTCCGCACTGTTCAGATATCCGCAATCCATCCACTGCATTTCCTGAAGTGAGCAGATCGCAAAGCCATATGCCTGAGAATAGGAAGCTCCCGATGCCATGATATAGAGGTTCGGTTCCTCTGAATATTTTTCTGCAAAAAGCCATGCTGCATTCTGCTGATCCTTCACTGCAGCTGCAATAACATCATCGATCTTTTCAAAGCCTTCCACGATCTTATCGTAAAGCTTATATCCCGGCTCCTGTACCTTCATCAGCTCATTAAGAATACGAAGTACGATTCCCTGAGGCTTCTCTGCTTCCTTTACCCCCGGTGCCCAGTCGTATACAACGGAGATCCATTTATCGGTATCACATGGGGAACCTGGCGCATGTGTCATTGTAACAACAGCCGCACCTGCATCCATTCCTGTTTTTGCTGCCTCCAGACACTCCTTTGTCTTGCCACTGTGGGAGCAGATGATCAGAAGACTGTCTTTTCCCAGCTTCTTCGGCGGTGTCAGTGCAAACTCTCTTGCAGGGATCCACTGTGCATCCATCACTGCGGATTCCGCACGGACAAAATAATATCCCGGATACAGATCCACAAGAGATCCTCCGCATGCAAGAAAATACACATTTTTGATTGTTCCATGCTCTTTGTTGATCTTATTTACGATTTTTACTGCGTCCATTTTCATCCTCCGGTTTTCGTGGAAATTCGTCTGGTAATCCTCTGAATCCATTGAAAATACAGGTTTTTTCGGATTTTCAGATAAATTTCTCCTTCTTGTACTTTTGCATTTTACCTTTTTGAAGAATATAACATATTATAACGTTATAGTAAAGAGTATATTCATTATTTATGATTAATTATTCATCCAATATACCTTCTGACGCACTGCAGAGGTTTGTCCCTTACTGGACAAATACATCCGCACTATAGTAAAATATCTTTTATGAACAACCTCAGAAAGGATATTTTCATGTTAAATAAAAATTCAATCCAGCCGCTTTACAAGCAGCTTATGGATATCATCACCCAGCAGATCAAAAACGGTACTTATAAGCCCGGAGAAAAAATCCCTCCTGAGCCGGAGCTTGCCGATCTTTACCATGTCAGCCGAATCACTGTCCGACGTACCGTGGAGGAGCTTTGCACACAGGGCTATCTTATCAAGCATCAGGGAAAAGGAACCTTTGTAAAATCCCCCATGATCTTCCGGAAATTTGAATCCCAGAAAAATATGAGTTTTTCCGAATCCTGCCGTCAGAATGACCGGATTCCGGAATCTCACGTACTGTCCTTCTGCAAAAAACCTGCGACCAGCGTAACCTCTGATTTTCTGCAGCTTACTTCGGATGAG
Organism: Blautia sp. RTP21359st1_E11_RTP21359_211015; assembly: GCF_040910705.1. Lineage (NCBI taxonomy): Bacteria > Bacillati > Bacillota > Clostridia > Lachnospirales > Lachnospiraceae > Blautia > Blautia sp. RTP21359st1_E11_RTP21359_211015. Next base: position 12,802 of record NZ_JBDGAB010000035.1, on the reverse strand, counting down.
GAAGTTTTTTTCCTGGAACGTCTTCTTCTGGCTGACAGTATTCCGGTTATTGATGTTCACACCTGGCTCCCCACACGGCTTTTCCCGGATTTTGATCCGAACGCTGTAGAAAACGGTTCTTTTTTTGAATATATCAAAAACACCTACCGCTGTACGATCGCAGAATCCAGCCGCAGCACTATTTCTGTTACTGCAGCCTCCCCGGATATGGCAAAAACTTTGCGTCTGTCTTCCGGCGATCCCATGCTGATCCTGGATTCCTATATGGAAGCTCCTGATGGAAAACCGCTTTACATCAGCCGTGAATACATTGCAGGTTCCCGCTATACGATTTCATTTTGAAGAATCAAAAAACGGCACAGAAGCGTTATGCTGCCAATACAGCAGCATACACCTCTGTGCCAGTGTTTATTTATCCAAAAATATTACTGTTCACTCCGTTCTCTGCAACACGCTTCGCGATACACAAAATTTATCCTTTATCTTTTCAAGACTCCGATCCATCACTGCCTGTCATCTGTGCCTCAATGGCCTTTCCAAGGCGGTTATAGATCGTCACCGCATCCTCCACATGGAGTGGGCTTCCGGTATTTCCCGATGCGCCTGCCGTTACCAATATGTATTCCCTGTCGTAGACCTCTGCAAAGCTTGCAAGACACAGACCCGCCTCGCTGGTATATCCTGTCTTGCCGCCCAGGATCTTGCCGCCGGTAACGGAAGGGTCAGAAAGATTTTTGAACATGGTACTGTAATATGTGATCCCGCTGGGATGGATATTCGTCACTCCTGTGGAATGCCGCGGACTCTCAATGATCTCTCTGAACGTATCGTTCCGAAGCGCATACCTGAGCAGCACCGCAATATCTCTCACTGTACTGTAATGATCCGGATCATGAAGCCCTGTCGTATCACAGAAATGTGTACCATTCATTCCAATCCTCTGTGCCTTCTTATTCATCAGCTCCACAAATCCATCCCTGGAACCGCCTACGGTATCCGCCAGTGCGATACAACACTCCGCACCGGATGGCAGCATGGCACCATAAAGAAGGTCGATGGCCCGCACGGTCTCACCGGGCTGAAAGCCTGCCTGGGTGGCATCCTGCTCATAAAGCCCCTGGAACATTTCCTGGGTCAGAGTGATCTCCTGATCCAGATCATCCAGGTTCTCAATAGCCACGATCACCGTCATGATCTTCGTCATGGAAGCCGGATAGACCTTCTCATCGCCCTTCATATTTCCGATGATCTTTCCGCCTTTTACCTGCATCAGCACTGCATAGGGACTGTTGATACCGCTCATCTCAAGCTTACGGACAACCGGTCTCTGCAGAGACTCCATCCAGTCACCTACCCCTTTATTCCAGCCGATGATCACTACAAGTGTCAGGATCACGATAGCCTCTACCACCAGGCAGAGTATCATTTTTATTTTGTTTACCTGTTTTTTTATTTTCTTCGCTTTACGCTTTTTTGATTTCAATTTATACTCCCTGTTCCGACAAATTCATCTGTAAGTTTTACTTACAGAAACGTTTTCCACATCTTTTTTATATTAACATGATTATTATTTTCTTCTGTAAAATCTATATGAAAAAGCTCTGATGAGCTTTCGGTCTGTTACAACTCTGTTTGTGCCTTATTGTAGGATTTTTGCCCCCAAAAATCAAGGTGTATAAATATATAAAAAAATACCCCATACAAAGTTTCCTCTGTACAGGGTATTTAAATTTATTACTGAGCTAATTTAATCGGGTTAAGCTTAACACCAGGTCCCATTGTCGGAGCGATTGTAACGCTCTTCAGATACTGACCTTTCAGTGTGCTAGGTCTAGCCTTTGTGATAGCTCCCATAAGCGTCTGGAAGTTGTCGCTTAACTGCTCCTCGGTAAAGGAAGCCTTTCCGATCGGAACATGGATGATGTTGGATTTGTCAAGACGATACTCGATCTTACCTGCTTTAATGTCGTTAACAGCTTTTGTTACGTCCATTGTTACAGTACCAGCTTTCGGATTTGGCATTAAACCTTTCGGTCCAAGTACACGACCAAGACGACCTACAACGCCCATCATATCCGGTGTTGCAACTACAACGTCAAAGTCAAGCCATCCCTCGTTCTGGATCTTCGGAATGAGGTCCTCAGCTCCTACGAAGTCTGCTCCTGCTGCCTTTGCCTCTTCTGCCTTAGCATCTTTAGCAAATACAAGTACACGAACTTTTTTACCTGTTCCGTGTGGCAGAACAACTGCTCCACGGATCTGCTGATCTGCGTGACGTCCATCGCAGCCTGTACGGATGTGAACTTCGATGGTCTCGTCGAACTTAGCTACAGCTGCTTTTTTAACAAGGCTGATAGCCTCTGGTGCATCATATAATGTTGCGCGGTCTACTGCTTTCGCAGCTTCCACATATTTCTTTCCTCGTTTCATTTCTATAACCTCCTGTGGTATTTGCGGGGAAAAGCCCTCCCACTTGAAAATTTCACTTTTTCTACGGGAACCCCGAACTTAAGCTTCGGTATTTATTAGTCTACGACTTCGATTCCCATACTTCTTGCTGTACCGGCGATCATGCTCATAGCAGCCTCGATGGATGCTGCATTGAGGTCTTTCATCTTCAGCTCAGCGATCTCCTGAACCTGTGCCTTAGTAACTTTAGCTACTTTGGTCTTGTTCGGTGTACCGGAACCAGATTTGATGTTTGCAGCTTTCTTAAGAAGAACTGCTGCCGGCGGAGTCTTGGTTATGAAGCTGAAACTTCTGTCAGCGTAAACAGTGATGACAACCGGGATGATAAGATCTCCCTGATCAGCTGTTCTTGCGTTGAACTCCTTAGTAAACTGTACGATGTTTACACCATGCTGTCCAAGAGCCGGACCTACAGGTGGTGCTGGAGTTGCTTTACCAGCCGGAATCTGTAATTTGATATATCCTGTTACTTTCTTTGCCATTTTCGGCACCTCCTATGTGGTATTGGCGGGGGTGTGTCCCTCCCACTTGCTGTTACCTTGTTTTTGAATTACTCAGCTTTTTTGATTTCTGTGAAACTTATTTCTACCGGTGTTTCACGACCGAAAAGCTCAACATTGATCGTTACCGTCTGTTTCTGCATGTTGATACCTGTGATCACACCTGCGGTATCTTTCCATGCACCACCGGTAACGACTACCATGTCGCCCTCTGCGAAGTCCACTTCGATATCCGGTTTCTGGATACCAAGCGGCATCATTTCCTCTTCTGTAAGAGGCACAGGCTTTGATCCCGGTCCTACGAATCCCGTAACACCGCGGGTATTACGGACAACGTACCAGGTATCGTCATTCATCACCATATTGAGAAGCACATAGCCTGGAAACATCTTTTTCTGAACCTGTCTTGAGGTTCCGTTCTTCATCTCCACTACATCCTGCAGCGGAACACGTACCTCCAGGATCTGGTCTTCCAGGTGTCTGTTCTCGATCGTCTTTTCAATGTTGGCTTTTACCTTGTTCTCATACCCGGAATAGGTATGGACAACGTACCATTTTGCTGCTTCTGACATATAATCACCTTGTCCTTACTTCATTAAGAAATTAATGAATTCCAGAATTCCGGAATCCATTACACTGATAACCACTGCCAGGATGATCGTGATGATCACGACCACAACAGTCTGCTTTGCCAGTGTGGGACGGTCTGTCCAGACAATCTTCTCAAATTCTGACTGAAGTCCCTGAAACCAACTTTTCTTCTGCGGCTTATCCTCAGATTTCTGTTTTTCCATAGCATAACCTCACAAATCTCTGTGATTACTTTGTTTCCTTGTGCAGAGTGTGTGTATGACAGAACTTACAATATTTCTTGGTCTCCATTCTCTCAGGATGGTTCTTTTTCTCCTTCGTCATATTGTAGTTACGCTGCTTGCACTCGGTGCATGCTAATGTAATCTTAACGCGCACAACTTCCACCTCCAGTGTTTTCATTTGCATGGTCTTCTATGCCGCCCGGAACGTATATCCGTCGTCATTTTCGGGCATAAAAAAAAGACCTAACTTCCATGTCGCTCGTCAATTTTATCACAGAGCAGGTGTGCAAGTCAAGCCTTTTTCGCTTAAATATAAAGAATTTCACAGATTCCGTACGGACGTCTCAAGTGCGCAAACCCGATTCTGCTTCGCTGCATTTCGTTTTCGGGACGTCGCCCCTGTACAGAAAGTAATAAGAAGACCCTTATGTGCAGGCACAACATGTCTTCTTCTGTCTTCCTGCACACTTTCAACTTCTATTAAAAGTAGTCATAACCACCGTGGATATCCACCACACTGCCGTTCATATATCCGTTAGACAGCACTGCATAAGCCATATCCGCCACTTCCTCCACAGTTCCAAACCTGTGGAGTGCGATCTTCCGGTTGATACGGTCGTAGCTCTCCTGGGTGCGAGCGCTGTGCCACGGAGTTTCGATGAAGCCAGGTGCAATAGCGTTGACTGTGATGCCCTTTGGCTCAAATTCCTTTACCAGGGATCTTGTCAGAAAATGGATGGCTGCCTTGGTGACTCCATATACAAGGGAGGAAGAATACGCCTGCTGTCCTGCATAGGAACCGGTAAAGAGCACACTGCCGCCCTCCACCATCATGGATCTCAGCTCTTTTACCATAAATACAGGTACGGAAAGATTGGTGTTTACGATCCGTGTCCACTCCTCAAAGCTGTAGTCTTCATATTTTGCGTAGGTACTGATGCCGGCATTGCTTACAAGCCAGTCAATATGGTCTGTCTGCTTTTTCAGCTCCTCCACAAAAACCATCATCTCTTCATAGGAAGACATATCTGCCTTTATCAAAGTCACCTGAGATCTTTTTTCCTCAGGAAGGCTCTCCTGAAACGACAGTGCCTTCTTCTCATCATGTCCATATGTTACGAAGATCCTGTCAGCTTTTGCTGACTCTGCCAGGATCTTTTCGGCGATCCCTCTTCCGATTCCGGAGGTACCGCCTGTGATCACAGTTATTTTTCCCATTTTACAGCTCCATCAGTTCATCAAATATCGGTTTCGGTATATAAGGCTGCTGATTGTGGATCGGCTCGCCCAGACAGGTCTTCGGGTATGCGTAGGTTCCATGCTCCAGCATGATCTCCAGAAGCTCCGGCCCGTTCTGCTCCAGGAATCCACCGGCATATTTTTCCACGTCTTCTCCCTGGATGCGCTTTGCAGGAATTCCGTAAGCCTGCGCCACATCTGTAAAATCGCAGGATGAGAATCCGCTGCCATCGGAGGTATCCGCATATACACAGTCAAAATAATCTCTCTGAAGATGACGGATCATTCCCAGCGCCTCATTATTCATTACGATCATCTTCACCGGGATATTCTCGCGCTTCACCCACTGCAGCTCCTGGATATTCATCTGGAAGGCTCCGTCTCCACAGATACATGCCACCGGCTTGCCGGTAGCATAATAAGCTCCGATAGCCGCCGGAAGTGCATATCCCATAGCACCATGTCCGCCGGAAAAAAGTGTCTTCTGCCCCTGCTGATTGTGGAAGGACTGATAGCTCCATACCATATGCTGTCCCACATCCACAGCAACCGCTCCGGTATCGGAAAGCTGATCACTCAAGTATGCGATCATGCGGTTCGGATAACGCTGCGGTGTCTCATCGTCCACTTTCCAGAGTTCCTTACGGATCTTCTGGCAGACAGCAAGCCATTCCTCATAGGAACCGATCTGTGCCTGCTGCTCTGTCAGCTTACGCACCACAGTCTCTGCGCTGACGCAAAAGCATTTCTCACCTTCTCTTCCCGCATGGATCTCTCTTTGAAGATTATAAGGATCAATATCCACACGGATGATTTCGGCATTCTTCGCAAACTCATGAACCTTAGTACCAATCTGACGGGTACACAGGGAAATTCCAAAGCAGAGCAGAAGGTCGCTTTTTACATTGGCGATCATATTTGCATACCGGTGTCCGTAGGCACCTCCGATGCACCCGAAGTTCAAAGGATCATCAAAGCTCAGTGCGGACCGGGCAAGTACGCTTGTGATCACCGGAATGTGATGGGCACGCGCTAGATCTGTGAGCATTTTTTCTGCTTCTCCGGAAGCTCCGTGACCGATCATAAATACCGGCCGTTTTGCAGTCCTGATCTTATTCAGAATATATTCTGCCGCCTCTGCTCCATCAGAAGAATCCGCCTTTGCAACTGCATCCTTGTAAAAGGCTGCCCCGTTTTCCGGATCATTTTTTCCATATACAGCTGTCTCGATCTCTTCCTCGGAAAATTCCATATCATAAACCGGATCTTCCACCTCGCCTCTCTGCACGTTCATGGGAAGATCGATAAGAACCGGTCCCTTTCGACCTGTATTGGCGATCTGCCATGCAAGATTCAGTTCACGAACGATATTTTTCGGATCACGGACCTGCACCGCGTACTTAGTTACCGGCTTTGCCATGGAAACCATATCGATCTCCTGAAAGCCCTGCTGACGAAGGCCTGTAATACCGGAATATTCATAGGTATTCAGCTGTCCGGTGATAAAGATCACCGGAAGAGAATCGAAATACGCATCTGCCACACCGGAAAGCAGATTGGCAGCTCCCGGACCACTGGTGGCATAGGCACAGCCGCAGGCATTCTTTGCCTGAGCATAACCACAGGCGGCAAAAGCAGCTCCCTGCTCATGATAGCTGGAATGACTTCTTGCATGGGGATTCTTCTCAATGGAATCTACCAGATGTGCGATCATGGTTCCCTGGTATCCAAAGAAATCATGGATCCCTTTTTTCTGCAAAAATTCCACAACATAATCTGTAAGCTTGACCTTAGACATATTTTTTTACCTTCTCCATATACGAGATCCTTCCTGTTTTTTCCAGATACTTAAGATACAGGTCAAAAACCTCCGGATCTGTTTCAAATGCTTCTTCATATTTCAGACAGCGATCGTTCATCCTGGTATATCCCGCAAATGCTTTTTCCAGTTCCACATAATCTTCATTTTTGAAGAGATTCCGGATATAGCTGAGCTTTTTGCGATAAGCCAGTGCACAGGTATATTTTTCCCCGCAGAATTTTGCATAATCCCAGCACTGTGCAAGATATTCCCGGTAATTCATTCCAAACTGCCTGCGCTTTTCCCTTTTCTTCCTGACAGAAGCAAATTTCTTCAGTTCCTTTGACTGCTGCAGAAATTCCTCGCATGGGATCAGTGTGCTGCACACCACCAGCGAGCCGGGAACATAGTTTTCCATTGACTTATTTCGATAATTTTTGCCGTAGGCCCGGGTGAGATAGCTGTCTGTGTTTCCCGGGACCATAAAGGATTCTCCTCCAAGCATTGCCTCCCCGGGATTTTCAAAAATATGCGCAGGAAAATAAAGATTCTGGTCAAAATATCGGAGTACATAGGTTTTTGCGCCATCCTGCGGCTGCCGGAGCAGATCCCGGAATATGCTCTTTGCCAGCCAGCCTCGTCCGCAAAGAGAAAGGACTCGCACCATCCAGATACATCCCAGCTCACGCCGGTTCCGCCACTCGCCTTTTTTTCCGTAGATTCTTTTCCATCCCTCTTCGCGCATACGGTTCCAGAGATATTTTCCCTTTGGGCCATATTCACACTGCAGCGGAAGGATATTGATCCCCAGTCCCGGATGTTTGTATTTTCCATACTCGTCCAGCTTATAAAACAATGTATCTTTATCTGTATAACGCAGAAAAAATCCGGGGAAACGGCTGTTATTCTCCATAGATTCCAGAGTTCTACGCAACTCTGGTTCTTCATCAAAGATATTTTTAAACCGGGCCATATCACCGGTCTTCATATAAATATCATTGCTTGCCGGATTCATGGGAAAAGGGCGCTCCGTTACCGCACAGAGGGTAAGATACGGAGAAAGATAATATGTGATCTTATTTTTTCTGCATATGGTATCTATTTCTTTTAGAAGTTCCAGTACTTTCTGCTGTTCTCTGTTCAATACACTCTGCCTCGTTTCTGTTGATCTGTCATTACAGGATCCGCTTCAGAAGCTCCTGAAGCTCCTCCTGACTTTTATACTTATCCAGCCAGCTGTTCAGAAATTCTGTCACGTCTGCCTTCTTTGCGAAAAATCCGGTACGCCGGCTTCCATCGTAAAGATCCTCCAGGAAGATCCTAGAAAGCTCATTTTTTATATAGGGATGCGGCTCATGATCCAATGCTAGGAAATAATTTTCGAAGGCTTCCCGGGTACGCCCCTGTTTCTTCCGGATATCTCCCAGAAGCTTGTATACCTCTCCCTGCCATTCCTTATGGACCAGAAAGCTGCGGATCTCCTCTGCCAGATATTCCATCTCGCCCTCTTCATCACTGCACAGGATCCTGGTACGACCCTCTGCCAGTGCTTTGGGATAGCCGAATCTCTGCCATGCACAGGTAAGTGCCTCTTTGTACACTGGCTCCTCAAGGGTTCCCTCCCTTGGAGAATTACCGGTGATCCCCAGTTCTTTGCAAAGCTCTCTCACCAGCTCTTCCAGCTCCCCTTTTGTACGGACGGAATATACCTTCGCAAGATAAAGAGCGCCTCTGATCTCCTCATCCTCCGGCATCAGTCTGCTCCAAAATTCCATCAGAGAGAGTGCTTCTGATCTTCTCTGGCTTACAAGCAGATCCCGACAGTCTCGGATCGCCTGGGACTTCTGTTTTTTCAGGAATTTATCCAGTTCCAGCTGCACAATGCCGTTATTGGTGCATTCTCTGGCTTTCAGATACTCTGCCATTGCTTCGTTCCGGAGGCCCTTTTTCCAGAGAAGATCCCCCTTATATTTCATAAAATATCCATCCTGGGGAAATACTCTCAGGCAGTAAGACAGAAATTTCTCCGCTTCCGAAGCATTCTGCGGTCCTTCCAGGCGCTCCATCACAAACCGACATTTAAATTTCAGGAATCCCGGAGCATCCGGATATTTTCTGAGAAGATCATCCACGATCGCCTCTGCTTCCTGCATTTCTTTAAATTCATAGTGGCTGGCTGCTTTTCGGAAACGGCGGATATCCTCCACTGTCTGCTCCATTTCCGGAGTAAGATGATCCATTTTCTTGCGTACCTCGTACATACGGTATGCCTTGGAAACACGCTCCTGATAGATCAGTGTCAGCATAGCCGCCTGAAAAGCCTTATCCTCCAGCGGGATCAGGATCGGATGATAGAACGGACGGATCCCGTTAAAATCCTCACGCCCGATAAACTCCATGCTGAGCTGTACACGGTAATACTCCTCAAAGATCTCACCAAGCACATCATATCTTCTCTCTTTCAGCAGGGTCTCCGCTGTTTTTTCGGATCTCATCAGCCGGGCAGACACATCCCGGGCTACAACACCGGCTTTGATCCTTCTTCGTCTGTCATCCTGTTTATGGTCTCCCTTTGCCATAAGAAGGCAGTAGAATTTGCGGAAAAGCATCTGTCTGCGGATACGTTTTTTGTCGATCCTTGGCATATATTCATCCCGCACCTCCTGATAGCTGGCGCCCGGAACATCAACAGACTCATGAGATTCTCTTTCCCCATGAGGCGGTATATAGGACCATTCGTCCCCGTAATGCCAGATCAGATAATCGCTGGTCCTGTGAGGGATCATAACCTTTTCGCCCTCGAAGTCCATATATTTTACAGGGAACATCATATCCTTGTCAAAAAGAAACGGGCAGCCTCCCCATCGCATGGCATAGCGGCTGCACTCCTCTTCTTTATAAGAAAACATGATCTTCTCCAATTTCTTTAAGGTTCTGTCCTTTCCGCAGAAGGTATAGCGGAAAAGCCAGTACAGATACCGCCAGGGAGAAATTTCCCATCTGACTCCCACGACCATGCTGATATTCAGAAGTTCCGTATAGATCATCATATGGTCCCGGTATTTCTCATACTCACGGTCATCATCCGGAATGGGATCCAGAGTCAGTACGTCAATGATCTCACCAGCCTTGTCGTCCCCTATGATCTGATGCTTGTGGATCGCACAGGTATCCGTACTTCCGTAGCGCGGAAAACCGTTGGTATAATTACGATCCACTTCTGCACAATAAACCGCCCGGTTCGGCGGCATCTCGTTCTGACATATTTCTACAAATTTATCCCAGTCACTTTTGGGCATGTAAATGTCCACATCATCGTCCCATGGGATAAAGCCTTCATTTCGAAGAACACCGATCAGAGTACCTCCGGCCATTACATATCTAAGATCATGCTTTTTGCAGATCGCATCAACCTCCCGGAAGAGCTGCAAAAGAAGCTTCTGTTTTTCTGTCATCTGTCAACCTCTTTGATTAATTATTTTCAAAAGCTCAGCCAGAGTTTCTGATTCTTCATAAAAAAATCTCGTACATTCTGTCCGTCTGTCACGAATCATGATGACCAGCTCCTGAAGCAGATAGCGAAGACCATTTCCCTCAAAATTAAAGCTGTAGCGTTTCAGGAATTCCTGACCTTCTATTTTGGCTTCAAAATATCCGGTATTCCACCAGTCACCGGGTACGGTGATACGCCCCCTGGTTCCGATGATCGCAAGCTCGTTTTCCACATCCACCGTTGTTCCAATCTCAATGGTCGCCAGTGCCCGGAGATACTTCATCGTGATCATATCATAAATAAAGCAGCCGTCACTGCTTTTCACCGCATTGCTCTTCACCTCCAGGTAATCCTTACCGAGAAGCTTGATGCATGCACACAGCGCCTGGCTGACTGTTTCGCTGAAATTTTTTCCGCCCTCAAAATCATCCTGAGAAATCGCGCATTTTACAGCTACCACATCTCCCACAAGCGCTCCATGTGTCAGCCAGACAAGCTGTGTAAACGCGCGCAGATAGACCATGGTAAGCTTCTCTACCAGAACAACCTGATGTGCCTTTGCCAGTGCAAACAGCTCTCTTATCTCTTCCGGTTCCAGAGCCATAGGCGTGTCACTGATCACATATTTATCACATTCCAGTGCCTTTCGGATATAATCTGCCCTGTTTTTCAGACCGGATCGGATATAAATGATATCCAATCCTTCCAGAAACTGCCCGTAATCTGTACCATAAGAGTCAAGTTCGTATCTGTCACAGAATTCTCTCGCAACAAAAACGTCCTCGGAATACACACTTTCTACATGCAGTCCGCTGACATACTTGGACTCCATCACCATTTCGTTGTCCTCTGTATCATCCGTAACAATGCCCATGCTGTAGATCATACCCTCACTTCTGAGCTTGGTACTGGAAATATTTTTGGTACGTTCCAGATAAACGACCTCACAGTAATTCTTCAGATAATCAAATTTGCCACGCCAGTCCGAACCGACTACCAGAAGGTCGATATTGTATTTTGTAATGTCATTTAGCTTCTGCCCCTGATATTCCTCTACAATGATCTCATCCGCAAAACCAGTCTTGCGGACATTTTCGATACGCTTCAGAAGGCTGTCCTGTACATTCAGCTTGCCGCGTTCGATATCATAGCTTTCACTGGTGACACCCACAACAAGATAATCCCCCAGCTCCCTGGCTCTTTTCAGAATATTGTAATGTCCCTGGTGGAACAGATCAAAGGTACCGTAAGTAATGACTTTTTTCATTATTAATTTAATCCTGCGCTTTCTCTTCTTTATTTTTCAAAAGCACTTCCATTTCCCCCTGCGGTTCTGTGATCTTTAATATATCATCCAGGTCCTGGAGCTGCTCAAATTCCTGTGGAGCTCCGGCATCATCCATGCCTTCCTCCATCTCAAGATCCTCATCTACAAAGAAATCCTCGCCACGGATTTCTTCCGTCTCTTCTGTCTCATGTTCCAGTACAGCCGCCACATCGTCCTTCACCTTACGTGCATCCTCCTCGTCCAGAGTTGCCGCAAGCTCCTCAATGGCTTTCTTTCTTTTCAGTATGATCTCATAACGGTCATCTTCATCATATTCATCCTCAAGTCCTTCATCCTGCACCTGCCTCTCACGTTTGAACAGAATAAATGTAAGCAGGTTTAGTACCCCTCCGTAGAGGAAAGATACCGGCTTGCTTCCAAGGATCAGCACAAGCATCCAGGATACTCCGAAAAGCACCCAGACATTCAGCATCTGCGGGATGCTGAGAAGAAGCAGGCCGTTGAGTACGATCATGATCGGATAATGGAAAAAATAAATCCCCATGGTATTTCTTCCAACAAAGGTAACCGGCAGCTTCACATCCGGGATCAATGCCAGAAACGTCAGCACCAGCACAAAAGATACCAGATACATCAGAAGGCGGATCAGCATTCCTGTGATATCATCCATTCCCGATAACTGATACGTATGATTCCCACGGAAAATATCTACCGGGATCTCATTGGCGATCATAAAATTCGGAACTGCATACAAAAGCAGGGCTGAAACCAGGAGCAGGATCCATTTACCCTTGAATTTACGGACCACGTCTGTGTAATCACTCTTCCACAGATAGCCTGCCACAAAAAACGGAAAAAATACAACAATCCTGGAGCTTGAAAGATAAGTCGTAAATTCCGGTCTTGTTCCTGCCCACAATGCAAAAATAATGCTCAGAGGCACGATAAAACGTATCTTGCCAAGTGCTTCGATAGTCAGCCTGTAGATAAACAGTGCCAACACATACCACATAACTGTTCCGGACGGACGGAGCAGCTCATAATCCATGCTTCTGCCGGTCCAGATATAAGCATACCAGGTCAGACTGTATCCAAGAATATAAGGGATCAGCAGATTCTTCACATTCTTCAGTACATCCTGTGGCTTCTTGGAAAGATATCCAGATATAAAAATAAAAGCAGGCATGTGAAAAATGG
>NZ_JBDGAB010000034.1:0-40503 GCF_040910705.1 Blautia sp. RTP21359st1_E11_RTP21359_211015 | reverse complement strand
CTATGGTTTATTAGTTAATACAATTACTATTTTGTCCATCTTCAATTACTTGCATAAATTCGATGGACGCGTCTTATTCCCTCTTTATTACATACAAAAACCTGCGGTTTTTATAAAAGCCGCAGGTTTTTCCCATGTTTTTTTAAACTTTCTAAACTATTTTTTAATTTTCACATGCTTTCTGTGCATACTCTGTCTGCACCAGATTTTCATACGCTGTACGATCCGTCAGCTCACCTGCATCTTCCAGGATATCCTGCAGAAGCTCAAAGCTGTCTTTTTCAAAAATAAGATTTTCTTTCCAGGTATCCTGGTCATAATAACGTTTTACAATGGCAGTAATGGTTTCAAGATCTGTTTCTTTGAACTGCGGTGCGATCACTTCTGCGATTTCCTCCGGCGTATGACTCTGCACATAGTCCATTCCCTTCTGAAGTGCATCGGTAAATTTCTGGATGATCTCAGGATTTTCTTTCATGTAGCTTGCTTTTGCACTGTAGGATGTATATGGTACATAGCCGGATGCCTCTCCGAGAGATGCAACTACATAGCCCGCTCCTTCTTTTTCCAGAATGGTCGCAGATGGTTCGAATTCTACTGTATATGCCGCGGAATCATCACTGGTAAAAGCTGCTGCTGTGGAACCGAAATCAACGCTCTGGTCGATGGTCAGATCCTTTTGCGGATCAATGCCGTTTTTCTTCAGTATATATTCAAATACCATTTCCGGCATTCCGCCCTTACGACCGCCAAGAACCTTCTCTCCTTTTAGATCCTCCCATTTGAAATCAGGCATCTCTTCTCTTGCCACTAGAAAATTCCCCGCACGCTGGGTTAACTGTGCAAAATTTACGACAGGATCCGTGGCGCCCTCCTGATAAGCATAAACAGATGCCTCTGCGCCCATAAATCCAATATCTGCCTCACCGGAAATCACAGCAGTCATCGTTTTATCTGCTCCGAATCCCGTCACCAGCGTCAGATCCAGACCTTTCTCCGCAAAATATCCCTCCTCAATCGCCACATACTGCGGTGCGTAAAAGATTGAATGTGCGACTTCATTCAGTGTAACCTTTGTAAGCTTCTCTTCTGTGCTGTCTTTCTTCGCAGCAAATACTCCCATTGGCAGCGCCGTCACCGCCAGCACAACTGCTGCCGCCAGTGCAATCCATTTTTTATTTTTCATGCAGATACTCCTTTACAGACTTCTTCTGTTAGAGTATGCATAATTAATTAATTGGTGACCAGGGAAACATACAAAGTATCGTAAAACACAGTCTCCATGATTCCTTTTGTTAGGATATGCCCAAAAACCAACTGCTGATCACGATCAACTTTCCCATCAGTTAAAAAATATGAATTTTATTTAACAACAATTCAATTGTGTTCAATTTCCAATCCTGCTATGATTTAATCACAAAAGCTTTTGAAATTTCAATCAGGAGAGAATTAGGATGAATATTGGAAATGTGATAAAAAAATATAGAAAAGAGTCTGGTTTCACCCAGGAGGAAATGGCAAACCGCTTAGGAGTAACTACTCCAGCGGTGAATAAATGGGAGAACGGGAACTCCAATCCAGATATTGAACTGTTAGCACCAATTGCAAGACTGCTACATATTTCCCTTGATACCCTGTTGTCTTTTCATGAAAATCTGACAGACGTTGAAATTACAGAACTTATTCAGGAAATGGACAAAATGTTTTCAGCAGAAGGTTACGAAAAGACCTATCAATGGGCAGTAAATATCATAAAAGATTACCCTAACTGCAACATGCTTATCTGGCAGGTGGCGGTGATGCTTGACTCGCGAAGAATCATAGGTCAGTGTGAGCATCCCGATAAGTACGACGAACAGATTAATTCCTGGTACGAAATGGCACTAAATGACAAGGACGAAAAAATCCAGCACCATGCGGCAGATTCTCTGTTCGGATTCTACTTGCGAAAAGGGAATTATGAAATGGCAGAAAAATATCTGAACTATTTTTCCGACTATGATCCCATGAAAAAACTAAGACTTGGGCAATTATACATGGAACAGGAAAAAACAGAAGAAGCATATGAAAAACTGGAAAATATAATTCTTTCAGAGTATACTACTTTGAATCTTGCCTTTGGCATGATGATCACAAAAGCTCTTGACAATAAAGATCATAAATCCGCAAGATTCCTGGCCGAGAAAATGTATGCATTAGCAGGTATTTTTGAGATGGGAAAATACAATGAATGTGCAACCATGTTTAATGTTGTGGTGGCAGAACAAAATGTAGAAGATACTTTTAAGGTAATAAAACAACTGCTGGAGAATGTCGATACAATCTGTGATTTTCAGAAATCAAGATTATATAAACATATAAAATTCCAAGATGTAGAAAATCCATATGCTGAAGAAATGAAAAAAGAACTGATTGCAGGCTTCCAAAATGAAGAAGACTTTGCTTATATGAAAGGCTATAAACCCTGGAAAAAATTATTAGCAAAGTATTGATCCTGCTTATGTTTATTGCAAAATAAAAAACCTATTCATTCGCAATAGATCACATTTATAGATGAAAGAGATGCAGGCGTCGCGGCTCCTGCATCTCTTTTAACCCATAGGGTGCGTGATTGCAACGAAATTTACCACCTCAATGGATGATAAATTGCAATATATTTCAAAAATAAAAGAAGAACGTAATAAGGCACAGGACGAACTTGCTGAACTAAGGAAAATTCTTGAATTGCCAGATGATATTTCTTTGACAGAACACATTACAAAGATAAAAATAAATATTGACAAGGAGTAATTGAACCAGTATCATATAAGTACAAAGAAGTCTTTTTCCGGAGTGAGAAAGATATTATTACTTATTCAAAGGAAAGGGGCTCTGGACGAGTTCCTTTTTACATTTCATAAAATTTGATTTTATAACATATACTCTGAACACAAAGTAGCTCTGGATAGGATATTCGGAGTTGTAAAACGGCGGAAATATCATTGCTGGTATTTCCGCCACTTCTTTTATAGATTATTCGCACTATTCAATCCATCCACTCAATTACACAAAATCAAATCGTCTCATAATTTACATTAATATATGTACGCCACCCCCAAAATATGATAAGGTGAAGCAAATAGAATTTTTCAGGAGGTTATTAACAGTTAAATATAAATTATAAAATTATAAAATCATATAAGTACATGTTGAGTTTTATAAGATATTAGAGCAGAATATTATTGAAAGGAGTTGATGCTTTGAGTAAATATTATTCTATACATGAATTTTCAAAAATTATAGGCGTATCCGCCCAGACATTACGAAATTGGGATGCCAATGGAAAACTTCATCCGCATCATACTACAGTAAGCGGCTATAGATATTATTCTGACGAGCAACTCAACCAGGTAATAAATGTAAAGCCTAAAAATCGCATTACAATTGGATATTGTCGCGTTTCCAGCCATAAACAGAAAGATGATCTGGAACGACAGATTGATAATGTTAAGACATATCTTCTGGCAAAAGGACAGCCATTTGAGATAATAAGTGATATCGGTTCCGGAATTAATTATAAGAAAAAAGAACTCCAGGAATTGATCAGGCGAATATCTCAAAATCAGGTTGAAAAGGTTGTTGTTTTATATAAAGATCGGCTATTGCGATTTGGTTTTGAATTGATAGAATATATCGCTTCGCTTTATAATTGTGAGATTGAGATTATTGATAATACTGAAAAATCCGAACAGCCGGAACTTGTTGAAGATCTGGTTCAGATAATCACAGTATTCAGTTGCAAATTACAAGGAAAACGAGCGAATAAAGCCAAGAAACTTATCCGGGAACTGATACAGGAGGAAGTAGATGGTAAAAGCCATAAAAGCAATGTTGATACCAAACAATGTACAGAAAACTAAGATGTTTCAGTACGCAGGTGCTTCAAGATTTGCTTATAACTGGGCTTTGGCAATGGAGATAGAAAACTATGAAAAAGGCGGAAAATTCATTTCAGATGCAGAACTCAGAAAAGAATTTACAAAGCTTAGACATTCTGATGAATACGCATGGTTATTGAGTATTTCAAATAATGTAACCAAACAGGCGATCAAAGATGCCTGCACCGCTTATAAGAACTTTTTCAAAGGTTTGCAGAAATTCCCAAGATTCAAGCCAAAAAAGAGATCAATACCGAAGTTCTATCAGGATAATATTAAGATACAATTCAGCAATACTCATGTTAAGTTTGAAGGATTTTCTTCGAGCAGGAAAAGAAATAAACAAAAACTAAATTGGGTAAGACTTGCAGAGCATGGTCGTATTCCTACAGATGCTAAATACATGAATCCGAGAATATCTTTTGATGGGTTGAACTGGTGGATCAGCGTATGTGTGGAATTTCCTGATTGCATAGAAAAACTTAATGATGATGGGATTGGTATAGATCTAGGAATCAAAGATCTGGCTATTTGCTCTGATGGAGCTAAGTATAAGAACATCAATAAAAGTCAGAAAGTAAAGAAACTAGAAAAACAGAAACGCAGATTACAGCGTAGTATCTCTCGCTCTTACGAGAAAAATAAGAAAGGAGAAAGTTACTGCAAAACAAATAATGTAATCAAAAAGGAAAAACTTTTATTAAAACGAAATCACAGATTAACAAATATCCGTAAGAACTATTTGAATCAGACTACATCTGAAATTGTAAGTCGAAAACCAAGATTTATTTGTATTGAAGATTTGAATGTTAGTGGAATGATGAAAAATAGACATTTATCAAAAGCAGTTCAGAATCAGGGGTTTTTTGAGTTTAGAAAGCAGCTTGAATACAAGTGCAGCGATAAAGGGATCCAGCTTATTGTGGCTGATCGGTTTTATCCATCATCAAAGCTTTGCAGTTGCTGTGGAAACATTAAAAAAGACTTGAAATTATCTGACAGAATTTATAAATGTGATTGTGGAAATGTCATTGATAGAGATTTTCAGGCATCTATAAATCTCAAGGCTTATGGAGAAAGATTTGCAAGCTAACACTAAAACGTTAGTGCAAATATGTACGGGTACGTTAATCCGGAATTTACGCCTATGGAGAGTACAAGAACTTGTGAGTAGATAGATATTTATATCATCAAAAGCATACTCGTTGAAGTAGGAATGAAACATAGAAGTTTATAACTTTTTATAAGTTTTCAGTAACGGAGCATTCATATGAAATACGACTTCACTTCCATCATTGACCGACATGGCAGAGATTCCATCGCAGTAGACGGCCTGAAGGGCGATGGTTTCTCTCCTGCCCCGCCGAAGGAGGGCTTCGATGCCATCCCGATGTGGGTAGCAGACATGAACTTTCCTACTGTACCTACCATACAGCAGGCGATCATCGAACGGGCCAGTCACCCGGCCTTCGGTTACTTCGAAGCCCCGCCGGAATATTATAAAGCCATCATCCGCTGGCAGGAAACACGCCACGGTGTCACCGGTCTGAAGCCCAGGCACATTGGCTACGAAAATGGCGTTCTGGGCGGAGTTATCAGTGCACTGAACTGCATCTGCTCCCGCGGTGATAACGTCCTGGTCCACAGCCCGACATACATAGGCTTCACCTCAAGCCTGAAAAACAACGGCTACGAGGCCGTACATTCTCCGCTGGTAAGGGATGAAAACGGCATATGGAGAATGGATTATGCAGACATGGAAAAACAACTCCGTGAAAAGAAGATCCACGCTGCCATTCTCTGCAATCCACACAATCCCTGCGGACGCGTGTGGGAACGCCGGGAGCTGGAAAAAGCCATGGAGCTGTACCGAAAATATGATGTCTACGTCATCTCAGACGAGATCTGGTCTGACCTCATCCTGAATGGCCATAAGCATATCCCCAGCCAGTCCGTCAGCGAAGATGCCCGCCAGCGTACAGCAGCCTTCTACGCTCCATCCAAAACCTTTAATCTGGCAGGACTTGTTGGCAGCTATCACATTGTATACAACAGCTGGTGGCGGGATCGTATTTTGAAGGAGTCCAGTCTGAGCCATTATAATATGATGAATGTTCTGTCCATGCACGCTCTGCTTGGCGCTTATCAGCCTGAAGGCTATGAATGGACCGATGAACTATGCGAAGTACTAAGCGGAAATGTAAGCTTTGCCTGTGATTACATTGACCGGCACTTTAAGGGTGTCAACGTTTCCAGACCGGAAGGCACCTACATGCTCTTTGCCGACTGCACCGACTGGTGTACTGCCCATGGCAAAACAATCGAAGATGTGGAAAAAGCCTGCTGGGATGTCGGCGTTGCCGTCCAGGACGGCAGGATGTTTTTCGGTCCCTGTCACCTAAGAATGAATCTGGCCTCACCCCGTTCCCGCATAGAAGAAGCCTTCCGCCGAATGGATCGGTACGTCTTCAACAGGTAAAAATCCACTCTGCCATTCATTACAATCTATGCTATAATAGAGCTCATAACATCAGCGTTCCATCCTGTCACTTTCCGGAACGCTGTAAACAGGAGGAAATCAATATGGATATTAAAGAGGAAATCCACGCATTATCAGAAGAAATGCTCACAAATCTTGGCAGACTGGTTGCCATTGACTCCCAGCTCGGTACCCCTTCCGAGGGAAAACCATTTGGTGAGGGTCCTGCAAAAGCCCTGGAAGAGGGACTGAAGATTGCCGAAGAACTTGGCTTTAAAACCGTAAACCTGGATAACTACTGCGGTTATGCCGAAATGGGTGAGGGCGATGAGATCGTCGGCATCGCCGGTCATCTGGATATCGTTCCTGTAGGCGGAGACTGGACCTACGATCCGTTCCGCCTTACCCGTGAAGACGATCATGTATACGGCCGCGGGACCACTGATGACAAAGGCCCTATCCTGGAAGCGCTCTATGCCATGAAGCTTCTCCGCGACCACGGCGTGAAGCTGAACAAAAGAGTCCGCCTGATCATGGGCTGCAACGAGGAAACAGGTTCCAAATGTATGGATCACTACAATCAGGTAGCAGAAGAGCTTTCCTGCGGTTTCACACCGGATGCCAGCTTCCCGTGTATCCACGGTGAAAAAGGTCAGCTTGCCATGATCGCCTGCTCCAAAAACACCCGGATTATCTCCATGAACGGCGGTTTTGTATCCAATGCAATGTGTGACACCTGTACAACCATTGTTCCCGATGAGGACGGTCTGAAGGAAAAGCTGGAATCCGCACTTTCCCGGACGAAGCTCCAGGAATATAAGGTAACCGAAGAAAATGGTGAGCTCACCATCTACGCCAAAGGTATTCCGGCTCATGCCAGCACTCCCCATCTCGGTGTCAATGCTGCAGGAGTAACCTTTGAATGTCTGGCAAAAGCAGGCTTTGAAGATGACTTTGTGGAATTCTATAACTCCCATATCGGCACTGCATGTGACGGCTCCGGCATTGGTCTGAAATTTGCAGATGAATACGGCGATCTGACGTTATGCAACGGAATCGTAAAAACAGAAAACGGTGTCATTTCCTGTACCATCGATATCCGTGTTCCGGTAACTCTTAATGAGACCGATATCCGCAAAATGTGCCAGGACAGACTGGAAGATAAAAACGGTCGTATTGAGATCATAAAGGTTGTTGCTCCGTTATTCTTCCCAAGAGAATCTCCGCTGGTAAATGCTCTTTACAAAGCTTACACAGATGTGACCGGCGATACCGAACACAAACCAATGGTCATCGGAGGCGGCACTTACGCAAAATCCCTCAAAAACATCATAGCCTTCGGACCTGAAAAAGAGGGAATTGACTACCGTATCCACGGAGCCGATGAATTTATCCTGGTCTCCGGCATGGAAGAAGCAGTACTGATCTATATGGAAGCGATCAAAAATATGCTTGCGATCTGAAATCAGGAGGATAAGAAATCATGAGTACAAAAGCTGAACACGCTACAAAATTACACGAGAATGGCTGTAACTGTGCACAGGCAGTTGCCTGTTCTTTCTGCCAGGAATTTGGCATCGATGAAAACGAGATGTTCCGTATTGCCGAGGGCTTCGGCCTTGGAATGGGTGTTATGGAAATGTGCGGTGCTCTTTCCGGTATGGCTATGATCATCGGACTTTCCAACAGCCGCGGAAATACCGAAGAAGGTTCCGGCTCCAAAGGTGACACTTACAAAAAGCTCCGCACCTATATCCAGAAATTCAAAGAAAAAAACGGTTCCTGTATCTGCCGTGAATTAAAAGGTGTAGAGACAGGCAAGGTTCTCTGCAGCTGCCCGCAGTGTATCACCGATGCGGTTGCTCTTACAGAAGAATATCTTGCGGAAAACAGATAATCTCATAAAATAAAACAGCAGAATTGTATATTCCCTGTAATCCCGGGACATACAGCTCTGCTGTTTTCTGTTTCTATTCGCTTTTCACTGTCAGATCCTTCACCCATCTGTATTTCTTATAATTCAGGTACACAGCTGGGATCTTTGCAACTTCATCCAGACTGATGAGCTTTCTGGTAAAAATGCCGGCGCTCTTTTATTTTTGCCCACGCCTCTTCGTCAAACTTACGGTCTTTCCTGATTTTCTATTTCATCTCGATCTTAAACAGTCTGGCCGCTTTTTCCTGTGGCATCTTCACTACAAGATTTCCATTTTCGATCTTATATCCGCACATCTCTTCCTTCGGATAGATCACGGATACTCTGCGGACCTGCTCTGCATTTTCCAGCGGGATCACTGCTTCTGTTGTTCCCGGTGTCCATACCGAAAGATAGGTATTCTTCTCTGCTTTCACTCCGTAAGCAAGAACTTCAGATTTCAGAGTTCCAAAACCAAGCGGGAAGAACGGCACGCCGTCACGGACTTCCTCACGGATCTCCTTATACAGGGAGATTCCCTCCTTCATACGGTTCATGGAATTTTCGCCCAGCTTCCATACCATACCGCTGATATATGGGCGGAGAAGCATACCATTTACTACATTGTAGATCACATGCTCTTCTTCATCCTCATACGGATATACCCACATACCACCCTGCTCCGGAGTTACCGCACTGGCTACATTGGCAGCGATATTGGCATTGTAGAGATAATCTGTCTGATCACTGGTAGACTGCAGGCTTAAGATCTTCAGCATACCATAATCCATACGCTGTCCGCCGGAACCGCAGTTCTCCACAACAAGCTCCGGATGATCCCGGAAGATTTCCTCATACCACTGGTGAAGACATTCATAATGCTCACGGATGGCATCTGCACAGCTGTCACTGTTCAGATCACTTCCATATCCCATGGTTACGTTATAGTCCACTTTAAAGTACTCTACACCGTAATCATTGATCAATCTGTCTACTACATCACGGCAATATTTCCGTACCTCCGGATTGCGGAAATCCAGCATATAGCGTTTATTGTCAATGTGGCGTTTTCCATGACGGCAGACAAACCAGTCATCCGGAAGCTTGTTTGCCAGCTCGCAGGCAACTCCCATAACCTCGATTTCCAGCCAGAGTCCCATTTTCAGGCCTTTACTGTGTACATAATCGCAGACTTCTTTCAGACCATTGGGGAATCTTCCGGATGCTTCTTTCCATTCCCCGACACGGTCCCACCAGAATCCGTCGTCATACCAGCCTGCATCCAGGCAGTAATATTCGCATCCGAGCTCTGCTGCCTTGTCAATGATGGAAAGCTCCCGCTCCGTTGTAGGGTCTCCCATCAGGCAATTCATGTAATCATTAAATACCACGTTCAGCTTCTCATCGTCCGTATTCGGTCTGCGTACTTTTCTCCGATATCTGGTCAGTGCCGCTGCTGCCGGATTCAGGCCACCTTTTACAACCGCTGCCCCTGCCGGAACGGTTGTAAAGCTTTCTCCCGGTTTCAGATTCTTATACCAGCCATGCTCCTGCTCTGTGGCGCCGCTTAAGGCAAGATACAGATTTCCGCCCTGTGCAGAGCCATATTCTGCCAGCCACTGTCCGGAGCTTTCAATCTGGAAAATATACGTCTCCCCTGTTTCTCTGTCCTCGGCAATTCCCATGGGAAGATACTCACAGGTAGACCAGGTGCCCTTTCCACTGTAACAATAACGGTTCAGGCCATATCCCTGATGATTGAAGCCATCTACGACCATTCCGTTTAAATTCAGCGTTTCTGCATCGTATTTCTGCCACTGTGCCTCACAGCACCAGCTGTTAAACGGCACATAGATATCTGTTTTTTTATAATAAGGCTTCTCGCCGCCTCTGGAAATTCCCTGATACATAAAAGAAGAAACATAGGTCAGCCCCTGATCCTCGCTTCCCTCGTTGATGATCTCTGTCCAGGTCTGTACTGTCGGCACTCCGTCAAACAGGCGCATATGATATACTGCCTTCAGCTTTTCCGGGGAAATCATTACGATCTCCAGCTCTTTTCCGCCGGCCTGTGCCTTCAGCTCATGGTTCTCATAAACAAAATCCACAGAGGACTGATTGATGTTGTTTTTGTAGGCATGCATGTTTAAGCTTCCTGTGCCGCTTCTGTGGATCTCAACAGCCGGATAACAGATATCATCCTTCGGCTCCATGACTGCTTTTTTTACTTCCTGTGAAGAAAAATCTGCCAGCTCTACCACGCCGTTTTCCCGGATACGAAACTGGATATCCAGGCCATTCTCATGTAATTCGATCATTTTCATGTTTTCATTTCTATAGCTCATAGAAAATACCCTCCGTTTTTCTGATTCTGATCACAGTATAATATCTGTTTTTTTATAAGGTGACAGGTATCATCCCCTGAATGTAAAAATGCAATATATTGTCGTATTTATTTTTGCGTGATATACTGTTTGCTGACAGTAAAGAGTACAGTCAGTCAGACATGTAGGGCGATTTAATCGAATATCTGCATCTGTCCGACTCGCAATTTACAGCTGAAATATTTACATTCCGCTTCGCAGTATACTCAGGAGGTTTTTTCATGCCAGATATTTTCCAGGACTCTTCCCGATATTTCCATATTTCTGCTTTTTATGCTCTCTCCCTGCCTTATTATCATATGGAGCATCACACACATTCCAGCTATGAGATCATGTATATCACCTCCGGTTCCTGCCGGGTTTTCTGTCTGGATGGCACACAGGACACGGAATTCCCACTGAAATCCGGGCAATTTATCTTTATCCGGCCGGATGTACCTCACAGGCTGGAGATTCCGGATGGTTTTCCCTGCTCGATCCTGAATCTGGAATTTTCCCTTACTCCCGAAAAAAGTCCGGTTGCTCTGGAGCTTCTCCTGAAAAAGGATCCCGGATTTTCCTGGTTCTGGAATTTTACGGAAGCCTCCCAGGGCTTTTGCTCCGGCGCGGATTCCCGCAGCTTCGGATACAGCCTGAAGGATCTGCTCACCTTTTTACAACAAAATTCCGGTCAGATACAAAAGGAAGAATTTCTCTTCTTTCTTCTTTTCAGCCGCATGCTTACAGAGCTTGCATTCTGCGCCCGCTCCAGCCGGAGCCCCCAGGGAATCGTCTATCTGAAAAAAGCGCTCCGCTATATTGACGAGCATTATCTGGAAGACATTGATATTCCTGCTATCTCCGCATATGCAGGGATCAACAAATCCTACCTGCAGGCGCTCTTTACAGAAAAAAACGGCTGCACCATCAATACCTATATCAACCGCAAGCGTATGGAACAGGCCGCCTTTCTTCTGTGCAACAGTACTCTGCACATTACGGATATTGCCTTTTCTTCCGGATACAACAGCCGGCAGCATTTTGCACATACCTTCGAAAAATTTTATCATATGAGCCCCTCCAGGTACCGAAGCCTTCATACCCGGCCTCTCCGTTCGGATACCCAAAAGAAACGCTATCATATGACTGACGGACTGATGTTGGAAAGCGAACCCTTTCCTCAGGAATAAAACTTACTTCATACACCTACACCTTCAGGCTGATACCTGCGATCCACGTCTGAGCAGCCTAAAAAAGCCGGCCAGGTACGAAGCTCTTATCTCTTCGATAACCTGGCCGGCTTTTTATATTTATTGTCAAGCGGATATTCGCAATCCTACAGGGGACTTACTTGATTCGGTTAAAAATTTTCTATGGAAGCAGATTCTGCATACTCTTCAGGCTGATCGCCAGTGTGGAGGTATTATGCAGAAGTGCGGATGAAGTCGGCTGCAGGATACCTGCAACGCCACAGGCGATAAGACCTGCGTTAAAGGTAATAATAAAACGGTAATTGCGTCTGATACGCTTCATCAGTGCATTGCTGATCTCTTTCAGAACAACCAGCTCCTGAAGATCATCTGCACCTACAGTAATATCTGCAATCTCCCGGGCAATTTCAGCACCATCACTGATGGCGATACCGACATTGGCTGCGGAAAGTGCCGGAGAATCATTGATTCCGTCACCTACCATGATAACCTTTCTTCCGGCTGCCTTTTCTTTTTCGATGAAGTTGGCCTTATCCTCCGGAAGTACCTCGGAATAATATTCGTCCACTCCCACACGTCTGGCAATGGCTGCTGCTGTACGCTCACTGTCCCCTGTCATCATAACGATCTTGGAAATCCCTGCCCCACGCAGTGCTTCTACAGAAGCTTTCGCCTCCTCACGAAGAGGATCTTCAATACAGATCACGGCTGCAAGGCGTCCGTCAATGGCAAGATACAGATGGGAATACTCTTCCGGAATATTGTCGAATTTCTCCTTGCCATCCTCCGGGATCAGACATTTCTCATCTTCAAATACAAAGTGATAGCTTCCGATCACGGCCTTATGGTCTTCGATCGTAGTGGAAATTCCATGCGCTACTACATATTCAACCTTTGAATGCATCTCCTCATGGGCCAGATGCTTCTTCCTGGCAGCACTGACAACAGCCTTGGCCATGGAGTGTGGGAAATGCTCTTCCATACATGCGGCGATACGCAGCATCTCCTCCGGATCATTGTTGTCAAAAGGAACCACATCCACAACGGTTGGCTTCGCCTTTGTCAGAGTTCCTGTCTTATCAAATACGATGGTATCTGCCTCAGCCATTGCTTCCAGATATTTACCGCCCTTAACTGTAGCCTTATGTGTACCGGCCTCACGGATCGCAGACAATACAGAGATCGGCATTGCAAGCTTAAGCGCGCAGGAGAAATCCACCATCAGGATCGCAAGGGCCTTGGTGGCATTTCTGGTAAGGAGATATGTAAGTGCTGTTCCTCCAAGAGTATAGGGAACCAGCTTATCTGCCAGATGCTCTGCCTTTCCCTCCAAAGAAGATTTCAGCTTCTCAGACTCCTCGATCATGGTAACGATCTTGTCATAGCGGCTGGAACCACCTACCGTCTTTACGCGGATGGTGATCTCACCTTCCTCCACAACAGTGCCTGCATAGGCAACGCTGCCCTCTTTCTTGCATACAGGTACAGACTCACCGGTAAGAGAAGCCTGGTTGACCATAGCCTCTCCATCTGTAACACTTCCGTCAAAAGGAATTACGGTACCCATACGTACAACAACCTCATCTCCCGGCTGGACCTCTCCGGACTCTACCAAGATCTCCTGATCCTCTTTCTTCAGCCATACCCTGCCAACATTCAGGGACATGGTTCTTGCAAGATCACCTACGGATTTCTTGTGCGTCCACTCTTCCAGGATCTCTCCAATCCCAAGCAGGAACATGATGGAGCCTGCAGTACCAAAGTCCTGACGTAATACAGACACTCCAATTGCAGTGGCATCCAGGACCGGCACCTCGATCTTACGGTGAAGAAGTGTATCGATTCCCTTCCAGATATATTTCAGGGAAGTAGCTGTTGTATAAATGGCATTCAGCGGATATGGCAGAAAAAGCCTTCTTCCGTAATGGCAGATCACCTTGGAGATCAGCTTCTCCTGATATTCTGCATTCAGTGCTCTCCCTGAGCTCTGCAGCACCTGTGAAGGAACCTCTACATCCTGATAATGAAATTCGCTGATACCACGGATAACCGCAGCTCTGCTGCCCCGATAATTTACAACTGCGTCACAGGTTCTCTCATATACCTTGGCAGAAACCACTCCATCAAGATTCTCGAGATAATACAACAGCGTATCTGCCTGCCCGTAGCTCATCCTCTTCTGAGCAAGATGGATACGAAGCCGGCCTCTTGTCTCATGTTTGATATAAAATTTCACGGAAAATCGCCTCTTTACTCAGCTGTCTCTTCTGCTGTCTCTTCTGCTGTTTCTTTGAATGCATCCTCATCTGCAGTTTCCTCTGCTTCTGTCTCAACATCCTCTACAGCCTCTTCAGCTGCTGTTCTTTCCTCATTGATCTCCTTAGCTTCAGCATAAATATCTTCAGCATTCTCCTGAAGATTCGTAGCTGTTTTCATGATGCAGTCCTTAGCTCTTAAAACGGCTGCTGTGCATCCTGTGTAAAGCTTCTTCGCATCCTTGCTTGTGAGGATCTTGATTCCTGCTGTACCGAAAAGAACGCCTGCTGCAAAAAGTCCTGATTTCTTGAATTTAAAGTCTGCCATAATAATTTCCTCCTGATATATGATTTTTATTTTTTTCTGATTCCCGGTGAGGATTTTTCATGTCCGCCCCGATATTTTCATTATTATAAAATGTCTGTAAAAAAAAGTCCAGTGTTTTTTGTGTGAATTCAACACAATTCGTTAAATTTTCAGTTATTTTTGCCTAACAGTTAATTTTTACTAATAGTTTAATCTATCTAATTCTTAGTCTGTACAAACCTCTTCTTTCCTATTATATTGTGCCATAGCTTTTCCATACTCACCCGACCTCATGAACAGGCAGCAGCGCCAGGGTACGGATATTCTGTTCACTGATCTCCCCGCAGGCCCGAAGTCCTGCAAGAATCACTTCATTAAGCTTCTGTCCGGACAGATGGCATATCGTATCATCATCCAGTTCTACTGTGCAGACGCCTTTTGTGCTGCATGCCACGCGATACATATTCTTTCGGCTGATAGCACCAATGGATTCCAGCGTATTGACCATACGGTATACTGTAGCTACACCGATCTTCGGATCCAGTGCGGAAGCCCTGTAATAGATTTCCTTACAACAGGAGCACTCTCCCTCCAGGATAATGTCCAGAAGAATCTTTCTCTGTCTGGTGATGCGGAGCCCCTTCTCCTTCAGTTTCTCTATAATAAGATCCCTCTGCATCTCTGTATGTCGGTAGCATCCTGTTTTTTTCTCTTCTGTTTCGGCTTCTGCAATATGCATTCTGATCCCTCCTTTATTGAGAAAACTTTTCTTTTATCTAATAAGTTAGTATACTCCAACTTAGGTTAGTTGTAAATAACTCATTTGAACTTTTTTACATATTGAGGATTCTGCCTGAATACCATATAATGTTTCGTGAACCTGTACATAGGAAACCGTCGTTTTGACAAAATGACGAAAAATCCCCTTTCGTTTTTTCGTCAGAATGACAAGAAACTGCCGGAAACTTTGTAAGATTCAGCTCTAGCCCTTTTCTCTCATTTTCGATATACTGTTAACCAGCAAAGGAAATTACGTAAAAACAATATATTAATTTTGGAGGGAAACAACAATGGCAAGTTTATCATTATCTCACATTAATAAAACTTATCCGAACGGCTTCCAGGCAGTTAAAGATTTCAACCTGGAGATTGAAGACAAAGAATTCATCATCTTCGTAGGACCATCCGGATGTGGAAAATCTACAACACTTCGTATGATCGCAGGTCTTGAGGAGATCAGCGGTGGTACACTTAAGATCGGTGACAAAGTCATGAACGATGTTGAGCCTAAGGACCGTGATATCGCAATGGTATTCCAGAACTACGCTCTGTATCCTCATATGACAGTTTATGATAACATGGCATTCGGACTTAAGCTTCGTAAAGTTCCGAAGGACCAGATTGACAAGGCTGTTCGTGAAGCAGCAAGAATCCTTGACCTTGACAAGCTTCTTGATCGTAAACCGAAGGCTCTTTCCGGTGGTCAGAGACAGCGAGTTGCTATGGGACGTGCTATCGTTCGTAATCCTAAGGTATTCCTTATGGATGAGCCTCTTTCCAACCTGGATGCTAAGCTTCGTGTACAGATGCGTATCGAGATCTCTAAGATCCATCAGAGACTTGGTGCTACCATCATCTATGTAACACATGACCAGACAGAGGCTATGACACTTGGTACCAGAATCGTTGTTATGAAAGACGGTGTTGTTCAGCAGGTTGATACACCACAGAACCTGTATCAGAAACCAGGCAACCTCTTCGTTGCAGGATTCATGGGATCTCCGCAGATGAACTTCCTTGATGCTGTTATCTCCGAGAAAGGCGGCAATGTAGTTGCTACGATCGGTGGTGAGCATGAGGTTATTGTTCCGGCAGCTAAGGCTAAAGTCCTGAAAGACAAAGGCTATGTTGGAAAGAAAGTTGTTCTTGGTATCCGTCCTGAGGATATCCATGATTCTCAGATGTTCCTTGAGACATCTCCAAGCAAACCAATGAACTCCGTAGTTAAAGTTTACGAGCTTCTTGGTGCTGAAGTATTCCTGTACTTCGATGTTGACGGAACTCAGGTTACAGCACGAGTTGATCCTCGTACAACAGCTAAGACCGGTGATCCGATCAGATTTGCATTCGATATGGAGAAAGCTCACTTCTTCGACAAAGAGACAGAGCTTACTATCACAAACTAATTCTCGTCGAATCATAAAAACAGAATGTAACCCCGGGGGATATGATTTCCCGGGGTTTCTTTTTATTTCACTAGTTTTATTTCACATCAGAAAGGACGCTTTTTATGAAAATACAGCAAACAATTCAAAAATGTCTGGATGACTGGAACCGGATCAGCGGTCTTGATTTCTGTATTCTGGATGAAAATGACCAGATATACATTTCCACAGGGGACCGCCGACTTCCTTCTTCTGAAAAGCTTGCTCAGTTCCGGGAGGATCCTGCCTTATGCATCTCCAACCGCAGCTGCAGTCTGTACAAGCTGAACAACACACCTCAGAGCAATATGCTTCTGATCGTATGGGGCTCCGGAGAGCAGGCTTCTACCATCGGAGAGCTTGCTGTCTGCCAGGTAGAAAGTCTCCTCACTGCCTATACGGAAAAAACAGACAAGAACTCCTTTATGCAAAATCTTCTCCTGGACCGTTATTCCCAGGTAGAAGCTTTTAACAAGGCTGCCCGTCTTCATATTACACCTTCTGCCCGCCGTGCGGTATTTCTTGTGGAAACCAAGCAGCACAAGGACGAAAATGCCCTGGCTACCATCCGCAACATCTTTTCTGCCCGTACACGGGATTTTATCACTGCACTGGATGATTCCGGCATCATCGTAGTACGTGAGCTTCAGAGCACCGAAAGCTACGAAGAACTGGAGGGTATCGCATGCATGCTGGTGGATATGCTCAATACAGAGGCCATGACCTCTGCCTGGGTTTCCTACAGCAATGTTGCAGATGATATCATGGAGCTTTCCGATGCCTACAAGGAAGCCCGCACTGCTCTGGAGGTCGGCAAGATCTTTTATGCTGACAAAAACGTTTTCGGTTACAACCGTCTGGGCATCGGACGTCTGATCTATCAGCTTCCCACTCAGGTCTGCAACATGTTTGTAGGCGAGATCTTCGGAGAAGAATCCCTGGAATCTATTGACGACGAAACCCTCAATATCATCCGGACCTTCTTTGAAAATAACCTGAACCTTTCTGAAACCTCCAGACAGCTCTATGTGCACCGGAATACTCTGGTGTACCGTTTTGAAAAGCTGCAGAAGCGATTTGGCCTGGATATCCGTACCTTTGAGGATGCACTGGCCTTCAAGCTTGCCATGATGGTGTCCGATTACATCACCTATTCCGGAAATCATGGAAAATAGATTCTGCTCGTAAAAATCCATCAAAAATGCAGGAACACAAAAAATCCCCGGAAACAGCAAATAATGTCTGTTTCCGGGATTTTCTTTATTTCAGCAGCATCAGATGCTCCGGTGGAAGATACAGATATTCCGGAAGATCTTTATCCGGATCCTCCGTAAAGCTGTTTTTGGGACGCATCCACCATAATCCGGCAGCATTCTCTTCCGCTTTGTTCCGGATCATATACTGATGTTCAAATGTAGTTTCTATGTATTGGTCTACCTGCACTGCCATACAGTTCTCACCCGGCTCTGATTCCGGGCGGATCCAGTGGCCGCGGATCCCTACATGGGTAATATCCTCATCTACATTTTCTTCGGTATGGAGCTTCATTTTCCAGTCCGCCGCATAGATCTCGTGAGGTCCCAGCCTCTCCGCTCTGGAAAAATTCTTACAGCCGGTAAGCTTTGCTGCCTCCAGAAGTCCCGGTCTCTCAAACAGCTGCTTTGTCTCCCCAGTCACAAGGATCCTGCCTTCATGTACAATGGAAAGCTCCCTGCAGAATTTATAGGCCTCATCTCTGCTGTGTGTCACAAGGATCATATCTCCCGGATAGTCCTTGAGGAAATCCTGCATCTCCCGCTGGAGCACATCCTTCAGGTAACCGTCCAGTGCGGAAAACGGCTCATCCAGAAGAATAGCTTCCGGCTCTCCAATCATCATTCTGGCCAGTGCCACTCTCTGCTGCTGTCCGCCGGAAAGCTGTGAGGGCAGGCGCTTCTCCAGCCCCTCCAGATGATATCGCCGGATCAAATCTGCCACTTTTTCTCTGGCGGAGGATTTTTCCCCACGATAACCGCAGCGGATGTTCTGTTCCACTGTCATGGTTGGGAACAGCGCATAATTCTGAAACAGATATCCGATCCGTCGCTTCTGGGGTTTCAAATTGATCCCTTTTTCAGAATCAAACACTGTTTTTCCATTGATAACGATCCTTCCCTTATCCGGTGTTTCGATTCCTGCAATACAGCGTAAGGTCATGCTTTTTCCGCTGCCGGAAGCACCAAGAAGCCCAATGGCTGCCGAACTGCCTTCAAAATCTACCTTCAGGGAAAAATCACGGAAGTTTTTTTCGATATTTACTTTGACTGCCATCAGATCCACCTTCTTGTTTTCATACCTTTTCCGGATACGATATTGATCAGCGCTACGATCACAAAGGAGATCAGCACGATCACAACGACCCAGAATCCTGCAGTTCCGTAATTTCCGGCTGCTGTCTCTGATGCAATGGCAACAGAAACTGTTCTGGTTTTTCCAAGGATATTTCCGGCAAGCATGGAGGTTGCGCCATATTCTCCGATCGCACGTGCAAATGCCAGCACTGTTCCGGATGCGATCCCCGGTCCTGCCGCCGGCATGACTACCCGCCAGAATATCCGGCTGTCGCTCATCCCCAGAGTCTGGCCTGCATGGATAAGATTTATATCCACCTGTTCAAAAGCAGCCCGAGCATTGCGGTACATCAGCGGAAATGCGATCACTGCCGCTGCGACCACACAGCCCTTCCAGGTCTGCACGATCTTAATATCAAAATTATCCAGAAGAAAGCTTCCGAAGGGCCTTTTCAGACTGAAGATCAGTAGCAGAAAAAATCCAGCCACTGTAGGAGGAAGTACCAGCGGAAGAGTAAGGATCCCGTCCAGTACTGCTCTGGCTCCCGGCTTCAGTTTCATGATCTTTCGGGCACAGAATATTCCCAGAAAAAAAGCGATCACTGTGGCTGCCAGACCTGTTTTTAAGGAAATCCACAGAGGACTCCAGTTTATTTCTCTCAAAAATTCTGTCATATTTCATTCCTGTGCCGGCATTTACTGTGTTTCAATATTTACTGTCTGCCGGTTTTCTACACCATACTCATTTGGATGTGCTGTCTACGGAAGCTGTGCTGTCCTCAGCCTCCGTGTTGTCTGCAGAAACTTCTGTGGCATCCTCGGAATCCTCATCCTCATATGCTGTAAATCCATAGCCCTCAAATACCTTGATCGCTGCATCAGACTCTACATAATCAAGAAAAGCCTCTGCTGCCCTGGTATCGTCTTCCGATGCTTCCTTGTCCTCGATAAGTCCCACAGGATAAAGAACCGGCGTCTTAAGGCTGTCTGCCGGCGCCTCTGCGATGATATCTACTTTATCAGTAACAGACGCAGCATCTGTCGCATATACAACACCAACCTCATTGCTTCCTTCACTGACTGCTGCAAGTACATCCGTTACATTCTTACACTCGTTGATCTCCATTTTGTTTACATCGTCCATGATCCCAAGATTGTTAAAGATCTCACGGGCGTACTGTCCCACCGGAACATCCTCTCCTGCAAGCGCCATATTTTCAGCGTCTGTGATATTCTCGAATCCTGTTACCTTTGTCTCTCCGTCCTTTGGTCTGATCAGAACGACTTTGTTCTCAAGAAGATCCTTAACGGTGTCTTCCTTTGTCAGTTTTTCCTCTGTGAGGGCATCCATCTGTTTATCTGCTGCTGAAAAGAAAAGATCACAGCGTGCACCTTCCTCGATCTGTGTCTGCAGTGTACCTGAGCTGTCTGCACTGTAATAGATCGTTACATTCGGATAAAGCTCATTGAAATCCTTCTGGATCTCCTCCATGGAATTGCTGAGGCTGGCAGCAATAAATGCATAAACCTCTCCCTTCAGGTTCTCATCACCTTTCACTTCTGTGTCCGCCGCAAAAACAGTTCCGGTCATAAGGCCTGTTGTTAAAATTCCCGCGGTAAGGGCTGCTAAGATTTTTTTCTTCATCTTTTGTTTCTCTCCTTTTCCGTTTCGTTCAGTTTTGTTTAGTTTTGAATGGTTTTGTTTAATTTTACCGAAAGGAAAGTTTCTTGTCAAGCTATAAGGCATTGCTGTTTTTCTCTACAAGTGCTATCATAAATACATAGTTGACAAGCCAGGCGGATGTTCACGATCCGCTTCGTTTCTTATCATGAGTGGCTTACAGCACTCCTGATACAGACAAATCCCACACAAGGTTCATTGCTCTGCACAACGGAAGCAGAGAACTTGCCTGATCCGGTTCATTCAATATTCAAGAAAAGGAGAATTACTTATGAAACTCAGTGCACGTAATCAGTTAAAAGGAAAAATCATCAACATCAACCAGGGAGCTGTAAATTCCATCGTTTCCATCGATATCGGTGGTGGAAATATCATCACTGCTACCATCTCCTGTGCGGCGGTGGAAGAACTTGGACTGAAAGTAGGCTCTGATGCTTACGCAGTGATTAAGGCAACCAATGTTATGGTAGGTATCGATGAATAAAGTCTACACAGCACAGGAAGTTGCAGATAAACTAAAGATCAAAAAATCCACAGTATATGACCTGATCAAACGCGGAGAGCTTTCCTCCTCCAAAGTCGGCAAACAGCTGCGGGTCAGCGAGGAACAGCTGTCTCAGTATCTTAAGGGTTCGGAATGTTCTGCGTCTTCTGCTCAGTCTTATGATCACCAGCCGGAGAGTTCTCTTTTGAAAAGGGATTATCTTCTGCATTCCAGTGGACTGATCATCAGCGGACAGGCTTCTCCGGCTCTGGATTTTCTCCTAAATCAGCTTCCCACACACCCGGACAATCTGCCGGTTCTGCAGTCTCACATGAACACCTACAACGGACTGTATTCTCTCTATTTTGAAAAAGTCCACATTGCCTGTGCATCCGCCTCACCGGAAGATATCCATAGCCTTATACCCGGTATCCCACTGACTGTGATCTCTCTGTGTCAATATCCTGTCGGCTTCTATGTAAAAAAAGAAAATCCCAAGAATATCCGGGGATTTTCTGATCTTACACGGGCAGATATTATTTTTGTGAACCGCGAAAAAGGAAGCAGCCGTCGTATCCTTCTTGACCGTACACTTCTGTCTTCCGAAATTTCACCGGATTCCATATCCGGATATCGAAATGAGCTTGTTACCGATCACTCCACGGCTGCTGCAGTGGCTGGCGGACAGGCAGACATAGCTCTTGGCGAGGCCTGTGTAGCGAGAAGCTTTCCGGAGCTGGATTTTCTTCCTGTTTGCCAGGAATCACTCTTCCTGGTTATGCAGACCAAAAATCTGAGCACCCCCGGCTTTCAGGCCGTAGCGGAAACCATTGCATCCGAACCTTTCCGCCGGTTTTTAGCTCTTCAAACCGGATACGATACTACTAACACCGGAAATATCCGGCATATTTAGGGCTAAGAAAAACGCTTATGTAAAAAATTCTTCCACAACCATTTCTTTGATAATACAAAATCAGCCAGCACGTCAATGATCACTCCTTATTTTTGCCCAATTAAGGAAGTTTCTTGATCCTATGACTGCTGGCTGATCTTTATTTATTCAGATATTGATATACTCTTGAAGAAATCGAACGAATTCCGTACAGTAAATGATCTTCGGAAGCGCCTTCTGAAAATATACATAATACATAATTTGTTTTCTTTCCATAGACGATTGCCATATCATGCTGAACTGAGCTTGTCTCACCAGTTTTGTTCGCGCATACTATACCTGTCGGAAGACCTGATGGAATTTTGTATCGTTTCGTCTGATGCAGTAAAAGATTTAGCATTTCTCTGGAATACTGTTGAGAAACACACTGACCTCGATAGATTTTTTCTAAGAGTATCCCACAATCTTTTGCAGATGCCGTGTTACGCCAGCCATCACTGCTCCAGGCAGAAGAAGACGGATGCAGGGAACTGTGACAACCGGTATTTTTGTAACCGTTCTTTCGAAAATATTGGTTCACTACAGCCGTTCCTCCTACAAAGCTTCCGCCTCCCTGACGCCTTACCAGTTCATTATAACATTCATTATCACTGACGGTGATCATATCCCACAGCAAGCTGTACACACCGGAGCTGTATTGCATTTTTCCCTGACGGATCTGATCATAGACCGACGCCATCACAAATGCCTTGATCGTACTTGCCGGATACATTTCCCGATCATTTATGTTTACAACATTTCCTGTTTTCAGATCTTTTATATAAACAGACCAGTCTCCACCGTAGGCAGAAACAAAGCTCTCCAATTCCGATTTAAATGCACTTAGAGCATACTCTGATCTTGTACTTTTTCTTCCCTGCCAGTCCACATACTGACCATCCGGTGTTTTCATATTTTTCGCAATGGTTCCGTTCGATTTCAGGTAATAACCATCTTTCCACCGGTTCACCAGCATTTTTCCATTTTGGTCTACATAATATTGCTGGCCCTCACAGGTTACCCACCCTGCCTTCTGCACCATTCTTCCGTTATCATTGCCAAAATAATAAATTCCGTTAAACTTTTTTCCCTGAACTGTTTTGTTCACTTTATGAAAAGACGGACACATGCAGATTCTTCCGGTTCCATAGAAATAATAATAACCACCTTTAAAATTACGCCCACCGAATCTTCTCTGTCTTATATAGCGTACTGTTCCACGATCAGCCAGTTTTCCGTACGCTTCCACATAATAAATGCCTGCGATAATTTTTTTGCCCCGTACCTTCTGTTCAGCTATGTTTACAAAGCCACGCTCTCCCTTTGAAATTCTTCCATTGGAGTCTGTGATGTGGTATTTATCAAAGCGGACACCAGAAACTGTCTTTTTATCGAAATAATAAACGGATTGCTTTCTCAAAAGTTTTCCGTTTTTATCAAACATATAAAATCCTGTTTTTAAAAACTCTGTCTTTGGGATTGACAAATAACGTAATCCGGTAAGTTTTCGCTTATTAGAATCTTTCAAATACCAGTTCCCGCCAGATTTCTGAAGATAATTTCCACTGTTATCCCAAAATCGTACCGTTCTTTCAGCAGCCTCGACCTTTATCTCTGTACTTCTGGCACCAATAATACATCCAAAAACCACTACTAATATCAACCAATATATACAAACTGTTTTTTTTGCTTTCATACTTTAACAAGACCTGCCACAGACGATGGCAGGTCTTTCTCCTTTATCTTTATTATCCTATTTTCACACAGATGTTCTGGATCAGGCGGTTGTATCCGCTTACCTTTTTCAGCCATTCCAGCGCTATGGACACTGCCAGTGAAGCCAGCAGAAGCGTCAGTGTATTGGTCAGAAAATATCCACTCACATACACAAAAGAAGATTTTCTTATAAATGTATGTATCAGAAATATATTCATGGAATGTTTTCCGAGGAACAATAAAATCTGTCGCACTCCCGGAATGACATTAATAAATTCGCAGCAAAATGCCATAAATACAATTGGATACACACCCCAGTGGATCTCACTGTATACCGTCAGCGGCAAAGTTCTGTACGCTTTATACAAAATAAACACCGCAAGAAACTCCAGAAGAAATTTGAAAACATGCTTCATTCCAGCATTCCATATCTTAAACCATCGGTTAAACAGATCATACTTGGCTACACACATTCCCATGAGAAATACCGGTAAAAATGCATAAATACCCGTAATTCCCATAACCTCCAGGGAAATTATCCGTGGAAATGCCGCAACAGCCACAAGAATAAATACCAGATATTCTTCCTTTATCATAAACAGTGGCACACAGATGATAAAAATGATCGCCGCACTCATATACCACCAGGTTCCGTTCAGAGTCGAAGTTCCGAAAAGTTTCGCCAGACCAAAAAAATCCAGCACCATTGCGCTAACACCTTTGGCAATATTTCCGTTTCCGAAATATCTGGCCACGGCATAGCCGTTATAAAGCTGTGAGCTCACAACAGAAAGCCCCCATATAATCCAGAACCCTCCCATTGTTTTTATCAGTCTTTTGGCTGTCCACTTGCCAGGTGTAGAATTATTTTTTCTGTAACTGAGATACAGTCCGTATCCGGAAATAAATGCATAGATCGGTACACAGATCTTAAATGTTCTGCACAGATACATGATCCGATCTGCTGAAAACGGAGTGAAAACAACATTCAGCCCCTCAAATCTGTCTTGACTCAGATACATATGATGGAACAGCATTATAACAATGGCAATGCCCTTCATCGCCTGAGAATTATATTTATCAAACTTTATTGCCTGCTTTCCTTCCAAAATCCAACCTCCATATTACCGATTCTCGATGATCCTCTCATAAACTCGTTTGGAACAGTTACGGTCATTAAATGCAAAGGTCTCATCCATTCGTTTCCGATATTCCTCTTTCATCTGACAGCTGTCTGCCATATATTCGATGATCCGGTCCACAGTTCCGTCCAGTGTATGCTCCACCTCTCCGAAGCCATCTCTCTCATAGTCAAAGTATCCCTCTGTGTAGGAATGCGCGCCACTGAAAAAGCTGTCTCTGTCAAACTGGGAGTATACGATGGGTTTTCTCAAATATGCAAAATCAAAGGCAACCGAAGAATAGTCCGTGATCATCAGATCTGTCTGGGCAAAAATGTCCTTGTAGGAATAAGACGAATCCATAAATTTTACCCGTGGATCATGACGGAACATATGCAGACCGTCAATGGTATTTGGGTGAGGCATGAAGCAGATGGTATATCCGTACTTCTCTGCCGCTCCCAGAAGTCTTTCGTTGTTGAGAAGATCATCATAAAAATGGAAATATTCGCTTTCCTGAAATTCTTTTCCAAGCTGCCATACCCCTCTGGCATCGGTTCCTGAGGAAAGGCTTTTGCGCCAGGTAGGCATCACCGTCACATACTTACGCTCATCATGGACCAGACGGTCATAACGCGGCATTCCCGTAAGCCAGATATTTTTTTCCGGATAAAAATAGTCATAGGTAAAGGCAGAATCATATTCCGGCTTTGTGCTGACGATAAATCCGAAAAGATTACGGTTGTATTTGTTCAGCCACTTGGACTGGTTGTCTTTGGTCACACCATGCTGTAAAAATACCAGCTTTTTGTCATAGATGATATCGCGGTACAGATACTCCAGCTTTCCAAAAGGATTGATCACCGGTTTGTTAGCCTGGGAGGACAGTGAAAATTCATTCAGCAGGAACAGAAGCTTATGCTTCCAGGAGAAAGGCTCCACAACCTTTCCAAGCTTCTTCATTTCCACATAATCCTGTGTATCCTTGTTGACTACAAAGTACGGCTCCACCGTAGGGTCCGGATTGGCGCAGAGATAGCGGAACATCACTTCGCCGTTGTCATCTCCGCGTGTTGTACGATCGGAGATCAGCCAGATCTGCTTTTTCTGCTTTGCCTTCTGCATCTCGTAGAGCTTACGTACGAGAACTGCCTTTTTTCCGGCCTTTCCCTGAGAAAATATTGCTTTGGTGCGTTTTTTCTTCAGCTGTTTCTCCCTACTCTGACTGTATGGCTCTACCGTTACTTCATACTGATGGCCCAGAACCTTTGCATCTTCCTGATCCTCTCCACGGATCATCCGGACTTTTTCGTTAAGATACAGAAGCTTATCCTCTATATGCAGGAAAAGCGGCAGCTTCTTTGTAAATGGCACATATTTTCCGTAGGAAATATTGTACATTTTATTTATATGTCCATCTGTGCCTGTGCCCCAGCTGATAAACTCCCGGATCTCGGAAAGCGGAATGTCCACGATATACAGCTTCTCAACGGCACTTTCTTCTCTGCACCAGCCGGTTCTTTCCAGTGTATATTTCCATCTGGCTTCATAGGTGTTGCCACCAGTCATCATATATGCACGGTTTGTCCTGCTCACAGGCTCCACAATGGAAAATTCACAGTGCAGCTGGTCTTTTTCCGGCTGGAATATCTTGACACGGAGATTGTCATATATGGGATTCAGGATCGTGTCTGCCTGATCCGGAAATTTTTTGCATATATCCGGATAATATTTCCGGAGAAGATATACTTTGTTTGCCCTGCTGATATGCTGATTGGACATCACGATCTCCGGAAACTCCATCTGCTTCAGGAAGCTTTCGATACCTTCCTCATATCTGCACTTTTTCTCTTCATCAAGCTTCTCGTTATCAAATATGATATCAGCTATTTTTGCGCTGTAATACAGCAGCACATAATCTGCATTTTTTTCATGAACAGGATTTTCTTTTATTCTGCAGTCTGCGATCTTTCGGAAAAATTCCTGATAAAATACCTCCAGCTGGTCCGGATCCTGCAGCATATTCTTCCAGTCCTCCACCATGAGATGGTCCGCAAGGATCTGCACATAGATATCTTCCCCTGAAGCCACTCCCAGACTCCGGCAGCTTACAACGGACTGATATACCATGGTCATCACATCCAGATACCAGATCTCCGGACGGATCTCGGATACCCATTTCACCTGATCTGCGGCAAATGTGTAAGCGGTATACAGCTGATGCAGAAGATATACATTGTTATCCAGCGTTGTTTTTTCGGTGAAACGGTTACAGTAATTATTATGCTCCCGCACATAGATATTTCCTTTTCCACGGATCTTTGTTAGGACAACATCTCTGTTTTCTTCCTCAAAGCAGCGTCTGATCTCTGCACTGGATTTTGGGGAAAAACGGATTCCGGCTTTTGCAAAAACAACATAGCTTCCAGCTATCTTATCCTTCAGCTCCGCCACAAGATCCCCACATTCCAGTCCGTCAATATATAAAAGATCCCGGTCATCCAGCATCTCCCGGAAACGAGGATCCTCCGGATTGAACTCTCCGTAGATCTTATCCAGCTCTTCGTCCTTGAGCTCTTTCTCCTTTTCTCCGGCTTCCTCCAGCTCCCGCATGTCCCGTTCATCAGGAATATCCATATCTCCTGCAATGCATACTGCAAGGATCTGTACCGTTCCTTCCGGTGTGACCTCACGTACATTTTTAAAGGTTCTGTAAAGCTTTGCGGTATCTTTTGCAAAAACAACTACTGAAAATTCATACTCCCTGTTCATATTGCTCCTTTTGTATCCTTACATTAAAATTTTTTCTCTTTCAGCCTTCTTTTCAGTTTGTCCGGTATTTGAGCATTGGCTATATATTCATAAATTCGTTTGCTGTTGTCATTGTCCCTGTAGGGAAGAAGCTCATCTCTTCTTCCTGAAAATTCCGGTTTTTCACGGAATCCGTTCCTCGCATATTCTCCGATAAGGTCTACCAGCTGGTTCTGATCCCATGCCAGATCTCCGAAAACATCTTTTTTGTAGTCCATATAGCTTCCCTGGACTTTCTCATAGGTTTCCAGATCAAAGGGATAAAATACCACCGGTTTTTCCTGATAGTAGACATCCCAGGAAACAGAAGAATAATCGGTGATCAGCATATGACAGCTCATCAGAAGCTGATTCAGCGGCATAGTCCCAAATGGGATCAGACGGATATGCCTGTCTTCCACCTGAAAGCTCCGGATATGTTCCCGGAATTTCGGATGGATATAAAAATTCAGCGTGATATTTTCCTTTTCCAGAAGAGTCTTAAGCCTCTCATCCTGCAGAAATGCTTTATAACGCTGATAGTATTCACTTTTTTTGAACTGCTCCTCGCTGATATCCTCCAGCCAGCTTCTCCATGTAGGCATCAGCAGGATCTCTTTATGAGCCGGATCCGACTTGTCCTCCAGCACATCCCATCTGGCCAGTCCGGTGATAATGATCTCTTCATTATCGTATCCGAAATAATCATGGATGATCTTCTGTTCATAACCCGAAGACACCACAAACAGTGCCATCTGATTGCCTCCGCCTTTATGGAAGGTCCTGTGGCATTGCTTGAAGCCCATCACTCCATGCTGGAGAAATACGATGTTCTTCCGTGCCTGATACAGAACCTTGTAGATGCTGTTGGGCGAATCCCAGATATAAAAATGCCGGATTGCATCGGTAGATATCAGATACCGTGCAGCGCTGAGATAGATCATGTACTTAAATGACATGAACTGGATCACATTGGCATCATACTCTTTTACAGCCTGATAATCCGGACATTTTTTATCTATTACATAAAAAATCCGACTTCTGTCCTTCTCCGGTGCATGCTCCATACAGTACCGGAAAAAATAGAGGCCGTTGTCCTGTGCCATTGTACAGTATTTCTCGCAGATCAGCCATAATTTCTTATGATCCCAGTAAGGTTTCAGGATAAAATAGCAGAATAATGCAAGAAATTCTTTTGCTATAAATGCATAGCTGTCATATTTCGGATCATATTTCCGGTATTGAATGGTAAACTGCCTTGCTCCGTTGACAAAGGGATAAACCATATGCCCATCCCCGGTTCTGGTCCATCTTGGAAAAAGGATCAGCTTAAGTTTAAGTTTTGAACTTAAGCCTCCCAGGATCGCATCCTCATAATTTCCTTTTCCTTCTTTATCCACAGATGCCACCACATCCCAGAATGCGGTTTCCATCGGATACTGATCTACATTGATCTGTGCATGATACACGATCGTATTTCTTTTTTTTGCTGTCTGCATTTCAAAAGGAAAACTTGTATCCAGCACTGCATTTCGCTGTTTCAGCTTCAGGGAACGGATCCTTCCTCTGGATCCTTCCAGCTCAAAACTGATCTTTATGGTTCCTTTTGTCAGCGAAAATTTTCTGGTTTTTACCTTGATCTCCGCCGGAGCTTCCATTAACTGCTG
The DNA here is from genome assembly GCF_040910705.1 of Blautia sp. RTP21359st1_E11_RTP21359_211015. NCBI lineage: Bacteria > Bacillati > Bacillota > Clostridia > Lachnospirales > Lachnospiraceae > Blautia > Blautia sp. RTP21359st1_E11_RTP21359_211015. The sequence continues at coordinate 11,132 of NZ_JBDGAB010000034.1, read as the reverse complement.
CAATTTTTCACCACCTGTTACATTTCTTTGATTGCTTTGTAATTTCTTTCACAGTTCTTTGTATCCCACAGATCAAAATATTTTCCGTGTCTTTCCAGATAGATCTCTTCATTGGCAAATCCCTGCTTATGCAGGCGGATCAGCCAGTCCGTTACTTCCTGTTCCGTTACACATACCGGACCGAAGCCATCTTTCCGGAAATCAAAATACCCGATCTGATGATGACTTTGCCGGAATTTTTCATTGTCAAACTGGTAGTAGACCAGTGGCTTTTTCATGTAGGCAAAGTCCATGGCCACACTGGAAAAATCAGTCACCAGCACTGCGGACTCTTTAAGGAGTGTCTGCACATCGTACTCAGGCCAGGACGCCACTGTGATCTTCGGATGATCCACATGAAAATATTTCAGGAACCGATGCATTTCCCTGTGCGGATAAAAGATGATCTGAAGATCGTTCTCCTCAATATAGCGGATCAGTCTCTCATCCTTGAGAAGTGCATCCCAGTACCGGTAATAATCGGTTTCCATGAATTTCTGTGCTTCCAGCTCGTGATCAGAGGCTGAGATCTCATTGCGGATATACATACGCCAGGTCGGCATGATCAGGATCTGGTTCTTTTTTACCTTCATATCATGAAGCTGGTCAAAACGACACAGTCCCAGCTCCTGCACATAGCCTTCCGGATATCCGTACCGGTCATTGACATATTTCCACTCATCATAGGTACTGGTAACAAAAAGGCTCATTTTTGTATGCGGATAGTACAGAAAACTAAGATCTGCCGTAATGATCCCATGCTGCAGGAACGCCCGCTTGTTCCGTAGGATTCCGTAAACCTCCAGCACATAGCAGATGGCTGCGTTTGGTTTTCCCATTTTCTGGGAGCTGATATTTTTTGATGCAGCCAGATAGTAGATCCAGTGGCGGAAGCTTCCATACTGGATCACAGGTCCCAGATTTTTTACCCGGGCATAATCCGGAGATTTTCTATTGATGGCGTACACTGCATCCTCACTGGTATTTTCTCTCAGATATTTGTACAGCCAGAATCCGTTATCCCGGCATTCATTCTCTGTATCACAGAGAAGCCAGAGATCCCTGCGAAAAAGTCTGTAGACCATCGCAATGGGAAATGCCAGGATAAACTTGATGATGTGAAGCAGATCCCCAGGTTTTACTCGTTTCAGTTTTTCAAGAAATGTCTGTTCCATGTTTCCCTCTGTTTACAGGATCCCGGTTTATTCCTCTGACCAGTCTCCGTTATCATCCCAGACAATCTCTCCGTCTCCGCTGTCATCTGTATCTGTACTGTTGTCAAGAGAATCGTCACCGCTTCCGCTGTTGCCGCTGTCATCTACATAGTCGCCGCTATCATCACTGCTGTCATAGTTTCCATCATCACTGCTGTTGTCGTAGCTTCCGTCATCGCTGTTGTCGTAGCTTCCGTCATTACTGCTGTCATAGCTTCCGTCATCACTGTTATCATAGCTTCCATCATCACTGTTGTCATAGCTTCCATCGCTGCTGTCGGAAGAAGTATCCGTGATACCGGAAGAACTGTCTGTCAGATCTGAAGCATCTGTGCTGTCTGCGGAATCACTGCTGTCCGCCTCACTGTTATCCGTTTCCACATTACCAATAGTGCTCTTCTCACTCTTGTCACTGAGGCTTGTATAGGTCAGGTATGCTTCTCCGTTATCGATCATCAGTTTTGCCTTTTCCATATCGCTCAGTTGTACACTGTAGATCTCATAGGCATTTCCGTCTCCGTCTACGATCTTCATATCATAGATGGCATCTCTTGCAGAATCCGGGGTGTAATACATCTGCACCTGCTCCGCATCTTTGATGGTAGCTTCTGCAGGAACAAGACTTTTGCCCCATTCTTCCCCTCCTGCCGCGCGGAGATAGATCTCACGGATCTCTCCCTTCGTGCTGTTGGTAAGATAAACAAATTTTGCAGTACTGGTCTTTACACCGATCAGCTTCGGTGCAGGTGTAGATGTGGGAAGCGGTGTGGATGTAGCCGGTGCAGCCGTAGGTGCGGCTGTAGGAACCGGTGTTGGTGTCACCTCTGCTGTTTCCTTTGATGATTTTCCACAGCCGGCAATACCAAGCGCCGTCACTGCTGTCAGTACGATCAAAAGCTTCTTATATTTCATAATGATTACCTCCAGATTGCAGTTTTATGCTAAAAATGTTTTTCCAACGAAGTATCCGAGCACCAGGATACCAAGAATGATCCTGTACCAGCCGAATACTTTAAAATCGTGTTTCTTGATATATCCCATCAGGAATTTGATGGCAAGAACAGATACCACAAAGGATACCACAACACCTACGATCAGGATGATCAGCTCTGTGGAGCTGAAGGCAAAACCGAATTTGACCAGTTTCAGAAGACTTGCTCCGAACATAACCGGAATTGCCAGGAAAAAGGTAAATTCTGCTGCAACTGTACGGGATGTTCCTGCAAGGATTCCTCCGATAATGGTAGATCCGGAACGGGATGTTCCCGGAATCACGGAAAGCACCTGGAAGCAGCCGATGATCAGCGCTGTCTTAAAGGAAAGCTCATCCAGTCTGGTGCAGGTTGGTCTGCGGCGTTTGTTGTAGTTCTCGATAACGATAAAAAGCACACCATAAACGATCAGCATGATGGCAACGACCACATAGTTGTAAAATTTCTTTTCAATAATGTCATTAAAAGGAAGAGCGATGATGATCGTCGGCAGACATGCTACCAGGATCTTAAACCAGAGGATCCACTTATCCTTATCACAGTATTTTTCTACAAAAGTAAGGACAGTTCTGGATACTGCCGGCTGTTTACGCAGTGCCATCTGTGTTTTCTTCGGGATTTTTCTTATGTAAAAAGGCCACAGCTTGTTCCAGTACAGTACAACAACTGCCAGGATCGCGCCAAGCTGGATCACCACCAGGAAAAATTCCATAAATGCCTCGGATACATTCAGCTTGATAAACTCATCCACAAGGATCATATGTCCGGTACTACTGATCGGAAGCCACTCGGTGATTCCCTCCACAATACCGAGAAGGATAACCTTCAGTAATTCTATAAAAATCATGTTAACTCCTTTCTAAAAGCAAGATAAGGACAGGGCCGGTATGTGAACGACGGCCCCGTCCTTATCAGTATATTACATATTTGACAATTCGTAAACTTTTAATTTTTTATTTCACAAAATTTACAATTTTTTATCGATTGTCGATGGTGGCGATATCTACCAGAGTCAGGTGGTTCAGGTCTGTATTCTCAAGACTTGTGACCAGAGCCTCTGCAGTATCAAGACTTGTAAGCACATTGACACCTGTCTCGATAGCATTACGACGGATCACGAAACCATCCTTCTGGTGCTCAACACCCTGTGGCGGTGTGTCGATAACAACATCGATCTTGTGGCCAAGGATCAGGTCCATCAGGTTCGGAGACGGCTGCTCCAGCTTGTTGGTACGTGTTACCTTGATTCCGTTTTCAGTCAGTACGCTTGCAGTACCTCTTGTTGCAAAGATACGGTATCCCTGAGCTTCGAAACGTTTTGCGATCGGAATGATGTCCTTCTTATCCTCATCTTTTACAGTGATGATCATCTGTTTGTGCTTCGGAAGACGGATTCCGGCTCCGATGAAGGCTTTGTAAAGAGCCTCGTTAAAGGTTTTTGCAATACCAAGGCACTCACCTGTGGATTTCATCTCAGGTCCGAGGCTGATATCTGCGCCTCTGATCTTCTCGAAGGAGAATACCGGCATCTTGATTGCGAAGTACTCTGCTTCTTTCTGAAGTCCCGGTGTGTAACCAAGCTCTTTGATCTTATGTCCAAGGATAACTCTTGTTGCAAGCGGAACGATCGGGATTCCTGTTACCTTGCTGATGTACGGTACTGTACGGCTGGAACGCGGGTTAACCTCGATGACATATACATCCTCGCCTACAACGATGAACTGAATATTGATCATACCGATTACATGAAGTGCCTGTGCAAGACGGCGTGTGTACTCGGCGATGGTATCTTTTGCTTTCTGGCTGATGGTCTGTGCCGGATATACGGAAATACTGTCTCCGGAATGGATACCTGCACGCTCGATGTGCTCCATGATTCCAGGGATCAGGATGTCCTCACCGTCGCATACTGCATCGACCTCGATTTCTTTACCCATCAGGTACTTATCAACAAGGATCGGATGCTCCTGTGCGATCTGGTTGATGATTCCGATGTACTCTTCCACGTCCTCATCGCTGACAGCGATACGCATTCCCTGTCCTCCAAGTACATAGGACGGGCGGACAAGTACCGGATAACCCAGCTCATTGGCTGCTTTTTTCGCCTCTTCTGCTGTGAATACGGTATGTCCCTTCGGTCTCGGGATCTCACATTTCTCAAGGATGGCATCAAAGAGCTCTCTATCCTCTGCAGCATCTACGTTCTCAGCAGATGTTCCGAGGATCTTAACGCCCATCTTGATCAGTGCCTCTGTAAGCTTGATAGCTGTCTGTCCACCGAACTGAACAACAGCTCCGTCCGGTTTCTCGATATTTACAACATTCTCAACATCTTCCGGTGTCAGCGGCTCAAAATACAGCTTATCTGCAATATCGAAGTCTGTACTTACTGTCTCCGGGTTATTGTTGATGATGATCGTCTCATATCCTTCTTTCGCAAATGCCCATGTACAGTGTACAGAGCAGAAGTCGAACTCGATACCCTGACCGATACGGATCGGGCCGGAACCAAGTACCAGGATCTTTTTCTTATCTTTTGTTTCTACAGCTTCATTCTCTGTCTGCTCATCGCCGTATACAGAATAGTAATATGGTGTCGCTGCCGCAAACTCTGCTGCACAGGTATCAACCATCTTGTATGCTGCACGGATGCCGTACTCTTTACGCAGGTCTTTGATCTCAGCTTCTGTCTTTCCTGTCAGGTCTGCGATGATGTAGTCCGGGAACTCCAGACGTTTTGCTTCCAGAAGAAGGTCTTTGTCCAGCTTCTGAGTTTTCAGAGCCTGCTCCATCTCAACAAGGATAGCCAGCTTATCGATGAACCAGATGTCGATCTTTGTGATATCATGAAGCTTCTCCTGGGAAACATTTCGTCTCAGGGCTTCTGCGATTTTCCAGATACGGCGGTCATCCACAATGTTCAGCTCGTCCATCAGTTCTTCATCAGAAAGATGTGAGAAATCATAGGACATCAGACTGTCTACATGCTGCTCCAGGGAACGGATAGCCTTCATTAAAGCACCCTCAAAGTTATGGCAGATACTCATAACCTCACCGGTAGCCTTCATCTGTGTAGTCAGTGTACGTTTTGCTGTGATGAATTTGTCAAATGGCAGACGCGGGATCTTAACAACACAGTAATCCAACATCGGCTCGAAGCTTGCGTATGTTTTGCCTGTGATGGCGTTCGGGATCTCATCCAGTGTGTAACCCAGTGCGATCTTGGCTGCAACCTTGGCGATCGGATAACCGGTAGCCTTACTTGCAAGTGCGGAGGAACGGCTTACACGAGGGTTAACCTCGATAACGCAGTACTCAAAGCTCTCCGGATGAAGAGCGTACTGTACGTTACATCCACCTGTGATGCCAAGCTCTGTAATAATGTTAAGAGCAGATGTACGGAGCATCTGATACTCTTTATCTCCTAAGGTCTGGGAAGGAGCAACTACGATGGAGTCACCGGTATGGACACCAACCGGGTCAATGTTCTCCATGTTGCAGACTGTGATGCAGTTTCCTGCGCTGTCTCGCATTACCTCGTACTCGATCTCTTTCCATCCGGCGATACATCTCTCTACAAGAACCTCGCCTACACGGGAAAGACGGAGACCATTCTCAAGGATCTCACGAAGCTCCGGCTCATTATGCGCGATACCGCCGCCGCTTCCGCCAAGTGTATATGCAGGACGGAGAACAACCGGATAACCGATAGTCTGAGTAAACGCAACACCGTCTTCTACAGTTGTTACGACCTTGGATGCTGCAACCGGCTCGCCGATCTTTTCCATTGTATCCTTAAATTCCTGACGGTCCTCAGCTTTACGGATCGTTGCTGCTGTGGTACCGATGAGACGTACATTGTGCTCTTTCAGGAAGCCCTTTTCCTCAAGCTCCATGGCAAGGTTCAGACCTGCCTGTCCGCCCAGTGTAGGAAGTACACTGTCCGGTTTCTCTTTGAGGATCAGCTGCTCTACGACTTCAACAGTCAGAGGCTCGATGTAAACTCTGTCTGCGATGTCTTTATCTGTCATGATGGTAGCAGGATTGGAGTTTAAAAGTACAACCTCCATGCCCTCTTCCTTCAGGGAGCGGCATGCCTGGGTTCCTGCATAGTCAAACTCTGCTGCCTGGCCGATTATGATCGGGCCTGAGCCGATTACAAGTACTTTTTTTATGTCCTTATTCCTTGGCATTATTTCTCTCCTCCCATCATCTTCATGAATCTGTCAAAAAGGTAACTGGAATCCTGTGGTCCAGGGCATGCTTCCGGATGGAACTGTACAGTAAAGATGTTCTTTCCGTTATATGCCATACCCTCGTTTGTTCCGTCGTTGACGTTTACAAATGCAGGATGTGCGATATTTTTCTCCTCAAGTCCCTCTGCGTCTACAACATAGCCATGGTTCTGGGAGGAAATATATACTCTTCCTGTCTCAAGATCTTTAACCGGATGATTTCCGCCTCTGTGACCGTATTTCATCTTATGGGTGTCTCCGCCTGTTGCAAGAGCCATAAGCTGATGTCCAAGACAGATGGCAAAGATCGGTACATCAGAGTCGTAAAGTTTTTTGATCTCTTTAATAATAGAAGTACATTCCTTCGGATCTCCAGGTCCGTTGCTGAGCATGATGCCGTCCGGATTGTCTCCAAGGATCTCTTCTGCAGATGTCAGAGCCGGGTAAATAGTAACCTGGCATCCTCTCTCATTCAGTGAGCGTGCAATGTTTTTCTTGGCGCCCAGATCAAGAAGGGCAACCTTCGGTCCGTTCCCCTTAAGCACTTCCTTTTCGCGGCAGGAAACCTTCTCTACCACTTTTCCTGTTGTATATGCTTTTAATCTGGGGATGATTGTATCCAGGTCATAGTTCTCATCAACTGTGATCATTCCGTTCATGGTTCCCTTCTCACGAAGGATCTTAGTCAGTGCTCTGGTATCAATTCCTGCGATTCCCGGAATGTCGTTTTTGCTCAGAAAATGCTGAATGGTGTCTACGCTTCTGAAGTTGCTGGGAACTCGTGATAATTCGCGTACAATAAATCCGTCAATCCACGGCTTCCTTGATTCCTGGTCATCATAACAGATTCCGTAGTTTCCGATCAGCGGATATGTCATACACACCGCCTGTCCTGCGTAAGAAGGATCTGTCATTACTTCCAGATAACCGGTCATGGAAGTGTTAAAGACAATTTCACTGATGACTTCCCTTGCAGAACCAATGCTAGTTCCTGTAAATACATGGCCATCTTCCAATATCAGAAATGCTTTCATACAATCTCCCTTTCTTTGTTCTCTTATTTTATCCTAAATCTTCAAGATTGTATCACAGGAATCGTCATTTTTCAACACCATATGCAAAAAAAATGTATAAAACTAACTTAAAATATTTTTTTTGAATTTTTTTAATTTTTTTGAATTTTTCTATTGACATTATCCAATTCCTGAGTTATTATAAGTGAGCAGTCGACGAGCGGAGCAAACAAAGCAAAGCAAGCCGGTTGAAAAAATGCAGGAATGGCGGAATTGGCAGACGCGCAGGCTTCAGGTGCCTGTGGTCGCAAGATCGTGTGGGTTCAAGTCCCATTTCCTGCATTCTTTTTTATTTTATCCAAAATCAAAAAAACAGAAGCGCCCAACACCGGCACTTCTGTTTTTTTATTTATTTTTCTTTTTCAGAAAAGATCTCGCTCCCGCCCCAGAGAAGCGCACCTGTAAATATGAAAAGATCCGAAATATTAAATACGACCTTCTTAAGCTTCGGATTTTCCACATTCAGGCTCATATAATCCGTGACGTATCCCTTTCTGCGACGTTCCGTATAATTATTCAGACCGCCGCCCAGGATCATGGAAAGCCCAAGCTTGGATATGCGTGTGCCTTTTTCTCCGGAAGTACGTATATACTCCCAGATCGCACCGCCCAGCACCATAGATGCAAGATCTCTCAGGAATTCTTTATCTTTGTTTTTTAATATTCCAAGCATCATCCCATGATTATGGCAATTTCTTACGATCAGTCTGCCTCCCAGGCACTTTTCCTTCAGATCTTTCTTTTCCGATGTGTTGATTTTTTTCTTTATATAATAGTCTGTACCAAAGATTCCCGCCGTCAGTAAATTCCACAACATTATTCCCCCTCCTTATTTCTGTGGTCTGCATAATATTCAGGCAGGCTCCCACTGGGGAAAGCCTGCCTTATATGCTTATGGTTATTCTGTTTTTTCTTCTATTGTTTCTGTATTTTCCGGATCAGCCGCAGGCTCCTCTGTTTCTGTAGATCCCACTTCCGTTCTTTCCTCTTCCAATTCCGGATCTGATCCTGATGTTTCTGTTTCTGACGCTTCTGCGGTTTCTGCTGTTTCTACTACTTCTGACGCTTCTACTGTCTCTTCCGGATCTGCTGCCACTTCTGTAGCTTCTGCGTTTTCTTCCGCTTCTGTCTCCGGTACTTCTGTCACCTCTGCCTCAGCAGCCTCTTCAAGCTCCTCATCTGCCTGCTCGATCACATCGGCAGCTTTCTCTTCCAGCTCCGCTGTAGGACACGCCGCTCCGCAATACGGACAGAAGCTGGCCTCCCGCATCACCGCCTTATGGCAGGCCGGGCAAAACTTCTCCCCTTTGCTGGCAGCGATCGCATCTCTGTAGTGATCTGCCTCCAGCATATGCTGGCTGATCTCCTCGCAGATAGCTCCCGTCTCACCGTCAACGGCTTCTCCCTGCTCATAACGTGTATAGATCATCTTTCCGATATCCATCATCAGCTTTTCGGTCATACGCTCCTGTGCAGAGAGTTTGTTACGGATCTTCTGGATCTCATAGAGATTCTCTGCCCTGGAACTTAAGCCCTTTGCCTTTCTTGTCAGTGTGTTTCCCAGATCATCCCAAAAACTGCTTTTTGCCATATCTGTCACGCTCCTTTATATATTAAAGAATCTTCTTGTTTCTTACCCTTCCAGTGCCGGGATCTCCTGGCCACGCATAAGGATCTTCGGACCTCCGTTGCCCTGAATGTATCCCTCTGTGATCACAACCTCACCGATATTGTCGTCCTTTGGGATCTCATACATGATATCCAGCATATACTCCTCCAGGATAGCCCGGAGAGCTCTGGCCCCTGTATGGCGTTCCAATGCCTTACGGGCAATGGCATGTAAGGCACCGTCCTCAAACTCCAGTTTTACTTCATCCAGTGCCAGAAGCTTCTTGTACTGTTTCAGAATGGCGTTCTTCGGCTCCTTGAGGATCTTCACAAGCATGTCTTCCGTCAGCCCGTTCAGGGTAAAGATGATCGGAAGACGACCGATAAATTCCGGGATCATTCCAAATGCACGGAGATCATCTACCGTTACTTTCTCCAGCACATGCGGATCATCATCATATTTGTCCTTCAGATCTGCATAAAATCCGATAGACGCCTGTTTATTCAGTCTTTCTTTGATGATATTCTCAAGATCCGGGAACGCACCGCCACAGATAAACAGAATGTTCCTTGTATTTACAGTCACCATAGGTACCATGGCATTCTTGCTGGTAGCACCCACCGGAACTTCCACTTCACTTCCCTCCAGAAGTTTCAGAAGTCCCTGCTGGACAGCCTCTCCGCTGACATCTCTCTGGTTGGTATTCTTCTTCTTTGCGATCTTATCGATCTCATCGATGAAAATGATCCCGTGCTCTGCCTTCTCCACATCATTATCTGCAGCCGCAAGGAGCTTGGATACTACGCTCTCGATATCATCACCGATATAACCAGCCTCTGTAAGAGATGTGGCATCTGCAATGGCAAGCGGTACCTGAAGAAGTCTGGCAAGCATCTTCACCAGATAAGTCTTACCGCAGCCTGTAGGTCCGATCATCAGCATATTGGATTTCTCGATCTCAATATCATCCATGGTATCTGTGGCAACTCTTTTATAATGGTTGTATACACCTACAGACATTACCTTCTTGGCATATTCCTGTCCGATCACATATTCATCCAGAGTTGCTTTGATCTTATGTGGTGCAGGAATATCTTTGAGATCGATCACCGGCTTCGGAGTCTCTGATTTTTTCTTGATCTTCTTCGCCTGGTTTCCGGGATTCTGGAAACTGCTGAGATCGATCATGCTCACATTCGGCATGTTAAAAAGATCGGAATAATTTCCATTGTTCATCTGGGTGTTCATAGTATCAAAGCTTTTCTGCATGCAATCCGCACAGATATGTATATGATTAGGAAGGTCGATCATCTTCCCTGCCTGACTCTCCGGTCTGCGGCATAAAAAACAGAATTTCTCGTATTTCTGCTCCTGGTCATTGTCTTTATTATTATCAAACTGATCTGCCATAACATTTCCTTTCTGGTTTTTATTATGCATATTATAGCACATAATCCGGCTGTATCAAATTAAGTTTTTATAAACCGGGGAGCTGCATGTTCTTATGCAGCTCCCCGGTTTATAAATGGTTATCCTGTATTTTCTTTTATTTGTCAGAAGAGGGTTTGCTTCCGAGGGTCACTTCAACCGTCTGTTCCTTGTACTCTCCGCTGTTCGCTCTGGAGATCACCACTTCGATGGTTTCTCCTGCCTCATAATACTGCAGCTTATCAACAAGGTCATCCTTGCCGCTTACCTTCTGTCCATCCAGCTTCACAATGATATCGCCTTTTTTGATCCCTGCATTATCTGCTGCGCCACCTTCCGTTACCTCAGTAATAAAAGCACCTGCCGGCATATTATACATCTGGATGGCTTCTGTTGTAAGATCAGCAGCCTTGACTCCCATATATCCTACCTTGGAAGAATCTTCCACCTTATCTCTGGTTTCGCGGTTCATCAGTTCTTCCAGGATCGGCTCTGCCTTGGAGATCGGAATGGCATATCCCATGCCTTCCACCTGACTGTCT
>NZ_JBDGAB010000033.1:0-41042 GCF_040910705.1 Blautia sp. RTP21359st1_E11_RTP21359_211015 | reverse complement strand
AGATAAGCCGTTGCACCGCCGCCAAGATCATGGTCAAAGGCCACAATAGTAGGCACATCCAGCTTCCTGTTGAGAAGCTTCATTTCCACGTAGAGTCTTACCGGACGAAGCGGGTCTCTTCTGCAGTAATCCGCAGTATCCTTGTTGTAATCCGGATGCTTGCGGAGCAGCGCCTCACTGTGCTCTTTCAGGAGTCTCTGCTTTTCCTCAGACGGGAAGCTTCCACCATGCTTGTGATATACAAACAGGTTATCCACATGCACGTTCTCATAGCCTGCAGCTATGGCACGCTGGCACCAGTCATTCTCCTCACCGTAGCCTTTTCCGAAATTCTCCTCATCCAGAAGGCCAACCTCCTGGATTGCTTTCAGGTTCATACCCATGCAGAAGCCCACACCGGTAGGCATAGCCGGATACTGCGGACGGATCATGCGGAATTCATCATCGATCTCCCACAGCGGCATTCCCTCAAACAGTTTGTTATCCCGGCAGAAATCCGGGAAGCTGCAGATGGTTCCGCAGGTGGTAAACGGTGTAGTGGTTGCAATGTTTTCCTTTGCAAAGATCGGAAGCATCAGGCGCTCCAGCCACTCTTCCGGAACCTCCACATCTGTATTTACAAGAGCCACATGATTTTCCGCCATCTTTAATCCACGGTTTACAGACGGAAGAAAGCCCATATTGGTCTCATTATTAAGAAGTACCACATTGTCATGCTCTGCGGCATATTTTTCCAGATAGTTTCCTGCCTCAGGATCCGGGCTCTTATCATTTACGATGATCAGACGATAAGGAACCTTTGTCTTTTCAATTCCGGAAAACAAGGCATCAAAATACTCCAATCCGTTGTAAACCGGCACGATCACATCCACCTTCTGCTGATAGACTGCCTGTGGATATGCCTTTCTCGTGCTACGTACATGACGCTGTTTGAAATGGCGGAGATTTCCGATACTCTTCGGATCTTCGATCGCGTATACCAGAAGTTCTTTCTGATCCCTGGTTCCCGGGATCTTTCCGATAAGGAATCTTCCGGTATCCGCTGCGGTTCCGTATTCCAGGAAAACAGAAGTCTCTGCCGGCGCAAGAACCGTTGCCAGGAAAGAAAATCCGGCACTTTCCGCATCCGGATTTCCAATGGCATTAGCCACATCCGTACGGTAGATCGTAGTACAGGAAGCCTCCTGAAGCTTCTGTGTTCCCTGATAAAATGCGATCCTTGGCTGTCCCATAGACGCAAACGTCGGATCAAAGGCCCAGCCAATGGCATTTAAGGTGCCATTCTCATAATGAAAGAAATCAACACTGCCCATACAGGTAGGAGTTGTCTCCACTCCCATCACTGCTGCCGGCTCTGTATGATAACGAAGAACCTTTTTGACCAGTCTCTTTACCTGCGCTTTTTTGCCTGGATGACGAAGGGCCTCTTCCTGCGCACGTGCTGCTTCCTCTACAGCCTGCTTTGCGGCACGTTCAGCCTCTTTTCTGACACGCTCCTGTTCTCTTCGTACTTCCCGCTCTTTTTCAAAGGCCAGAAGCTTTTCCACATCCGGAAGCTCAAGGCAGTCAAGTTTTCCCTCTATTACAATCCTGTCCACATTTTCCGGGTGTGTAACATCGATAAGATAAAAGCCATCGGTGGTAAAAAACGCAGTGGTACTGTTATCCACTTTCATATGGACACCCTGAGGCACAAGCTCCGCGCTGCATCCACAATCCAGACGCTCTATCCTCACTTTCAGGAAATGACCGTTTGCGGGATTCCAGCGGAGATTTCGTATTCCTTTGATACCGGAAAGCGCAAACTCTACCCGGAAACGGTTTCCGGAAAGTTTTCCCTCTGCATAAAGTGTATGCTCTTCACAGAATCCCTCACCAAGATCATAGTATATCTTGCTGTGCATCTGGTGCTTTTCTCTTTCTCTGTTCACCAGCTCTGTTACGGAAACCGGCACTTTTTTCTGTTCAAACGGGATCAGAGAACCACAGCCCACATACTCATAGACGAAATGCATGGTCCAATCCATAAATATCTCATAGTCTGTATAGCTGATGTCAAACTCCGCCATCATCTCATCCTCATGACATAACCGCGGCAGCTCAGAAACATGTGTATACAGTTCATGGATCAGGCGCCACATGATAAAATTCACAGGCACAGGGAAATCAAACATCCACTCATAATCTATGATCTGATTTTCCTTTTCTCCCATAAAGATGTTGCTGCAGATCAGGTCCACATTGGCCGGGCAGACACATTCGTAATCCTCTCTTCCCGGATGATCACCAAATACCTCGCGGAACTCTCCGGTCCTGTAATCCACAACCTGACGAGCCCCGAAAAATTCCTGATAGAATTTTTTAAGAAGGGCCTTGATCTCTTCAAGATCTTCTTTCTGGGCAAGCTCTGCGATTTCCTGGTGAAGAGTTTTTCCAGTAAGGAGCGGATAAGAGATCTTTCCGTTTTCTGCCCTGCAGGGAAGATTCTTGTATTTATCGGATCCAGTACTCTCTGTTCCGGTTTTTTCCAGTTTTTCCACAAATTCCTCAGCCTGGGGCACCATAGCCTCTTTTTCCGCACGGACCTCTCCGTTCTCCCGGACGATCCTGGTCAGAAGACGGAACTTTTCTTTTCGCTCCTGGTTCAGCTTCACATAAAGGATTTCCTCCGGGTCCCGGTTTTCGGTACGTCCTGCCTCCACAAGAAAAGAATTCACAAAGCTGTCCAGGATCTTCTCTTTTTCGAAGGCCTTTACGCCTTCACTTTCTGCAAAAAGATCTGCTGTCTTATCTGTGTATACAGGATAGCTTCTTCCGTAGGAATTGGTATAAAGACTCTCATCTGTAAAAATCTCTGTCGGAAATTTATAATCCGGATACGGGTAGTAAAAGCGCAGAAAAGGAAAGCCGCTGTTTTCCAGCAGCTCTCCCAGTTCATTCTTGGAAAAGGTGCGCACAGACTGATTTCCCGGATATCCATTGATCCCGAAAAAGTGAAGATCTGTGTGATCCTCCGGTGCTCCGGCAAAGTACTTCAATCCCAGTCTGTTCTCAATGGCGATCAGAAGTCTTCCCTCAGGCTTCAGATAAGCGCCCATACGCTGAAGAAATGTCTCGTAAGGAGTTTTTCCCTCGGTAAAGCTCATGGCATACTCCAGCACACCGTTTACTACCACATAGTCGAATTTTTCCGGAAAAGTCATGTCATTCAGGTTTCCAACCATGAGCGTCAGATTTTCCTTATCCCTGTTTCTCGCATAATTGATATCTGCCCGACGTTTGGAAAGCTCCACGGAAGTCACATGACCGGCCTTGCGGCAAAGCATTCCGGTAATGGCTCCGCATCCGGCTCCGATTTCCAGAACGGAATCTGCCTTTTTCAGAGGATACCAGCTTAAGATATTCTCCCGCAGCCCTGAAAAATGGTAGACCATTGGAAAACTCACCTCTTCCTCCGGCAGGTCTTCAAAAGATTTGCCTTCCTGTGCCATTTTCAGAAGTGTTTCCTCGATATCCCCATCGGAATAATGATCCTTTGCCGTATAATAATCTAAATTCAACTCCGCCATAGTCGTTCCTCCACTTATTTCACAGATACTTTGGAAAACAGATCAAAATATCCCACTGCTTTCTTATCTGTGATCACGGTCAGGTTACACACATCGTAAAGACGATGAAATACGGTAAAATCGCCGTCTTTATATCCGGTGCAGCCCAGACACAGCATATATTCCCCTGCCTCCAGAGGCATCACCTGTTTGAAGGTGATCTCACGGACATCGCCTGCCTTCTGCGGTTTCAGAGGCGTATGTTCATACATGGTATTGGTTCCTGTGATCTCGGTGCCTTTCAGATCTTTCAGGGTAAATGCAAAGATCGGATCGCTGACATCTGCCTGGAACTTCACTTTCATCTGAACGGAAAATTCCTTGCCTTTTTCGATCACATTGGTGATCATACCTGTATCATCCCGGATGGCAAAATCCACGATCTCGCCAAGCTTACTGCCGTATTCCAGGACCTTGGGATTCAGGTTCAGGCTGTCCTTCATAGCTTTACCGCTTCCGGTATGTGCTTTCAGTGAAACGTCTGCTCCGGCTGCCTGGTTCTCCGTCGTCTGTCCCTCTTCTGCATCGTCTGTGTTTTCTTCCAGATCTGCATCGTCATACTGATTGACCAGCACACGACGGTAAAGATTGACCATCTCCTTGGCACCACCCTCTGCAAGCTTCTCACCTTTGTTTAAAAGCACAACACGGTCACAGTATTTTCCGATGCTGCTCAGGTCATGGCTTACAAACAGAATGGTCTTCCCCATTTCCTTAAACTCTTCGAACTTCCGGTAACATTTTGCCTGAAAAAATACATCTCCTACGGAAAGAGCCTCATCAACGATCAGGATCTCCGGATCGATATTGATAGCTACCGCAAAAGCCAGACGCACGAACATACCACTGGAGTATGTTTTTACCGGCTGATAGATAAAATCACCGATATCTGCAAAATCCAGAATAGACTGCAGCTTGGCATCGATCTCTTCCCTGGAAAAACCGATCATGCTTCCGTTGAGATATACATTTTCAAGTCCGGAATATTCTCCGTTAAATCCGGCTCCCAGCTCCAGAAGCGCTGAGATCCTTCCGTTTACGGCTATTTCTCCGGCCGTAGGCGAAAGTACGCCGGTGATGATCTTCAGGATCGTGGATTTACCGGAACCATTTGTTCCGATAATTCCCACTGTTTCTCCCTTATGCACCTGAAAGGATACATGGTTGAGCGCATAATGCTCTTTATATTTCTTTTTTCTGGATAATCCCAGGGACTCCTTAAGACGATCCATAGGATTATCGTAAAGCTTGTACATCTTACTGACATCATTTACTGAAATCGCAATATCTTCTGCCATTTTCAACCTCACTTTTGTGTAAATCGTTCACTCTCACAATCTGCCGCCGTTCTGCTTTTTATCCTTACAGAGCAAATCCCCCATGGGAACTATCCGGTCCGGATCTGGCGGATATCCGCCATCCGCATTCAATTAAAGCACATCTGCAAAATGCGGCTTCAGACGTTTGAATATCACAGATCCCAGTCCGAAAAGCAGGATCGTAACTACCCAGAAATAGATCGTCCATGAAGCATGGTTCCAGATCCCGATATGACCAAGCATGGAATCACGGTAGCCCGTAACTACATAGTACATCGGATTCAGCTTAAACAGCTTGATCAGCCATGGATGTGAAGAAAGCATATTGATATCCCACATGATCGGTGTAAGCCATACACCCACCTGAAGAAAAATACTGATGATCTGGGTCAGATCACGGAAAAAAATGACGATCGCACTTGTAGCATACACGAGTCCCAGTACAAAAAGGAAGGTGCAGACAGAGTAATAAATGATCTGCAGTGTATAAAGGCTTGGTGTATATCCGTAGCATGCACATAAGATCAGTGCAAAGGCCACAAAGAAAACATGCACGAAAAGTGCGGAGATGATCTTTACGATGGGAAGGATGCTGATCTTGAATACAACCTTCTTCACAAGATAATTGTATTCGATCAGGGCATTGGTTCCACCGTTTAATGCATCCTGGAAGAAAAACCACGGCACGATACCGGATACCAGATAGAGTACAAAAGGGTAATCCGATACCGTTCCGGCCTTCAGTCCTACGGAAAATACAAACCAGTAGACCAGGATCGTTACGATAGGCTGGATAAATGCCCAGACAATACCAAGATAGGATCCTGCATATTTTGTTTTGAAATCATTTTTTGCAAGGCTTAAAACCAGCTTTCGATTCTGGTACAGCTCCGCCGGCAAAGCTAATATTTTCTTCATTCTGCAATTCCTTATCGATTCTTATATTCCTCGAAGCTTCCCCACTTCTGGTCCTTGTCGGAGAAAATAAGCTCCATGCCTTCCGGGATCGGCCACTCAACGTTAATGTCCTTGTCATTCCAGATCAGTCCGCCCTCATCGTTTGGATGATAGAAATCAGAGCACTTGTAGGTGAACTCTGCATTCTCGGAAAGTACTAGGAAACCATGAGCAAATCCCTTAGGAATAAAGAACTGTTTCTTGTTTTCTGCGGAAAGGACTACACCATACCATTTTCCAAAGGTCTTGGAGCCTTCACGAAGGTCAACCGCAACATCAAACACTTCTCCGTTTACCACACGTACCAGTTTATCCTGGGGATAGCTGATCTGGAAATGAAGTCCGCGGAGAACACCGTAACGGGAGCTGGACTGATTGTCCTGAACGAATTCCACATCAATGCCTGCTTCCTTGAAATCGTTATAATTGTATGTTTCCATAAAATATCCTCTGGAATCACCAAATACAGTTGGCTCGATCACTTTCAGTCCTTCAATATCTCCGCACTGTGTTACTTTTATTTTTCCCATTTTTTCTTTCTCCTTTTCTGTTTTGATTTATTTGTGATGTTTCTTTTCTTTTATTCTGAGAGCCGCAAGAAGGGCGATCAGGATCAGGATCATCGCTGCCATGATCATAAGAAGGATCTTACGCAGGGCAGGAATGCTCTTTTTTTCGCTGGTACTCTCTCCGGCTGTACTCTTCTCTGTTGTTTTGCTGTTATCTTCCTCTGCTGATTCTGTGGAAGCTTCCACTTCGGAGCTGTCCGCTTCCTGGCTGTCTTCTGCCGCCGCGGTCGGTTCCGGTACCGGTGTATCAGTTGCCTGTGCAACACTTGCGGTACCGATCAGATAATCTCCGAAATAGTAACCGGTTTCTGTTTTCCCATTGGTATTCTCTGACTTCTCGGTAAGGGAATTCAGCTCCACCCCTTTTGGAAGGAATACATAGCCGCCATTTACTTCTGTTTTTGTGAAATTCTCAAATGCGTAATTAAACATAGCTGTACTGTCCATACAGGAATTGGAAAGCTCTGTTCCACGCATAGTCACTGCAATATATGTGGTATTATCTCTGGTCACTCCTGTGACAAGTGTATGCCCTGCCGCAACGGTAGTTCCGGTTTTTCCACCAATGCAGCCTTCATAGTAAAATCCGCTTTCCGGTGCAAACATAGGATGATGGGTATGCAGGATTCTCTGCTGGCTGTTCATATTTGTAGGCTGGATGATATAGTCCGGTGTGCCCACAACCGTACGGAATGTTTCATTTTTCAGGCCTTCTCGGAAGATCAGCGCCATATCCCGTGCTGAAGAATAATGATTATCATCCGGAAGTCCGCTGGAATTTGCAAAATGTGTATTGGTACATCCGATCTCACTGGCGCGCTGGTTCATCATATCGATAAATACCTGCTCTGTCCCGCCGATATGCTCTGCGATCTGTGCCGCAACGTCATTGGCAGACTGGATGATCAGAGCATGAAGACAATCCTCCATAGTCAGGACTTCGCCCACCTTTGTGCCGATATTACTGGAATCTGCCGTAACATTACGCACCCCGGTCTCTGTAAAGGTCACCTTCTCATCCATGGTGGAGTTCTCCACTGCCACCAGCAAGGTCATGATCTTGGTAATGCTGGCCGGATATCTCTGTTCATCTCCGCCCTTGTTATAAAGAACAACTCCTGTGTCTGCATCCATCAGGATACCGGTATCTGAGGTAATATCCGGTCCTGCCGGCCATCCCTGGATCTGGTTGGTGCTGATATCATATTTCGCATTCAGATCCACTGCAGCCATGGTCTGTAACGGCAGCATCAGCGCCACACCGACTGCTGCGAAAACTGCCAGTAATTTTTTTGTTTTTTTCATAGCTCTCCCCTTCTTCTGTCAAAACCCGTCAAAGGAAGCAATCGCATCCACAACTCTCTTCGCATCCTCCATATCCAGATTATAGAACATGGGCAGTCGCATAAGACGCTCGCTTTCTTTTGTAGTATAAACATCTTCTCCGGAAAATCTTCCGAATTTTTTTCCTGCCGGTGCGGAATGAAGGGGTACATAATGGAACACACTGCAGATATCCTTTTCGCGGAGATATTTCAGAAGCCTTGTGCGTACCTGGATATCATGTACCTTAATGTAGTACATATGTGCATTATGTGTGCATTCTTCCGGTACATAAGGCTGCTGGATCTTTCCTTCCTCCGCCAGAAACCTGAGGTTCTCATTGTAAAAATCATAGATCTGCATCCGCTTATCGCTGATCTTCTTATGCTGCTCCAGCTGGGCATAAAGATATGCCGCATTCAATTCGCTCGGAAGATAGGATGATCCATAATCCATCCAGCGGTATTTATCTACCTGACCACGGAAAAACTTACTGCGGTCCGTTCCTTTTTCTCTCAGGATTTCTGCCTTCTCCAGGTACTGATCCCCGTTGAACAGGATCGCACCGCCCTCTCCCATGGTATAGTTCTTAGTTTCATGGAAGCTGTAGCAGCCAAAATCTCCAATGGTACCAAGGGCTTTTCCCTTATAGTAGGCATCCACACCCTGGGCCGCGTCTTCCACTACCTTCAGATCATGTCTTCCGGCAATCTCCATGATCGTGTCCATCTCGCAGGCTACTCCTGCATAATGGACCGGAACGATCGCGCGGGTCTTATCTGTGATCGCCTGTTCGATCAGCTTCTCGTCAATATTCATGGTATCCGGCCGGATATCCACAAATACGATTCTTGCACCGCGAAGCACAAAGGCATCTGCCGTTGATACAAAAGTATAAGACGGCATGATCACCTCATCGCCAGGCTGGATATCTGCCAGAAAAGCAGCCATCTCCAGTGCATGGGTACAGGATGTTGTCAGCATCACATGACCCACATGAAAGCGCTCTTCCATCCATGCAGAACATTTCTTCGTGTAGATCCCGTCGCCGCAGAGCATTCCCCGTTCTACTGCGTCACGGATGTACTCAAATTCCTTACCTGTAAACGCAGGTCTGTTAAAATCAATCATGTATTTCCTCTTTATTTCTTATTCTTCATGGTTTTTCTACATTAACTGCACATTCCATTTTCTCACACTCATGTTGTAAATTCAATGCCTATTTTTCTGCCGGTGCATAATCCGGGATCTGATTATGGTATGCCACCTCCTGGCCGTTGGGATCCAGAATATGCATTTCCTCATAAAACTCTTCTGTGAGAAGATCCATTTCCTTACGATTCTCTGTTTTTACATAATATAATGCCAGATACGGATTAGGGCCATGCTCAATGACCTTCTCTCCTTCCTGATAAAAGATCCAGGGCTTTTCCACCTGTTCTTTCTCTCCCAGCCGGACTGCCGCAGACTGATCTTCGATGGTAAGAAGCCTTCCCTGAAAATAAATGACAGCTCCACAGCACTGTGGTTTATGAACATCGTGTTCTGCCAGCATTTTTTCCAGCTTATCCGGATCATAGAGAGATGCAAGAAGAAGCTCTTCCATATTAAAGCCATAGACCATATCGGTCAATTCATGCTCATATCCGAAAAATCGTGCGGCGATCTCGCAGACCTGGATACCTTCTCCCGGCTTCCAGAAAAACTGCATGGAAAGGGCTCCGTCTTTCTGACCGGTTCTGTCCGCATATGCCTGAAGAAGTTCTGTGGCAGGCTTTTCAACTTTTGACAATAATCTGGAAGGATACACATTTCTTGTGCTGATGGGGATCTCCCCTTTGGCAACAAATGTCTTTTCACGGTCTGCAATACTGATCACATGGACTTTTCCATGCCGCACCCAGGTCATCATATTGAATTCATAGCCATCGTTATATTCTTCCACCAAAATCTCCGGCATATCAGAAAATCCTGCTGTTTTTTCTGCCCCGTTTATCAGCTCCTCCAGATCTTCGGATATATAGATCCCGCGGGAGCCGTATTTATCCAGTGGCTTGCTGACCACCGGATAACGAAGTCCCTCAAGCAGCTCTTTCAGCTGAGTTCTTTTGGACCTGTCTTTAAAATATGCGATCGGGATTTTTCGAAAGCCCGGAGTGGGAAGTCCCAGTTCAGTAAGCAGTGCTCTGGTCGCTGATTTATCACGATACCAGGGAAGCTGCTCCGGTTTCAGATAACAGGGGATTCCTGCCCGGTCCGCGATCTTTACCATACATTCCAGAAGAAGGTCGGAAAAGGATGTGATGATCCCATCGATCTCTTTTTCTCGGCAGAGACAGGCGATCCGTTCCGTATCTGTTACCGGGATCTGAAATGCCTCATCTGCAAATTTTCTTGCCGGACCATCCGGATATCCGTCGCAGACAATGGTGTAGTATCCTTTTTCGCGGGCCTTCTGCACCAGCTGCTCAAATTCTCCCAACGTTCCCAGTATCAGCAATCTGTGTTTCATGATTCCGTTTCCTCCCATTCTCTTATGGAATCCGCGATATACTGCATTTCTTCTGCCCCGTATCTCTGGTCACAGGGAAGCGGCAGCACATTGGCAGCCCAGTCATATTCCATGGTATCCCTGTCAAATTCTTCCAGGATATTACGCCAGTTTGTCGGCACAAAAATCTTCCGGCCTGCCAGCCAACGTCGAAGCTCTAATCCGTTCTTATGATAATACGGATAGGCAAACGGTCCCTCCGGCACCTCCCCTGTAAAAGCATTCCTTGAAGGAAGAAGCTGCGACAGCAGACGGTAGTTCTGTTCTCTTCTTGCTTTGATACCGGAATAATCCATAGTCCTGAGGAGGTTTCCGGTCAGACGGGACATTCGGCGGATCTCCATCTCATGATAATTTGCTGCATTATCCAGCATTTTCTGATAGAAGGTTCCGGCATCATATTCATAACGTCCCAGAATATGCTCCATTCTTCCCATGGAATGGTCCAGAGGCTTCTTTTCCGGTTCCAGTTCCGCATCGGTAGACAGATATGCTCCGTCACTGACTCCGAGAAATTTTCTGCAGGAGTACAGAGTGTCCACACCCGGCAGCGGCTTCTGAAAAAACGCATGCGTATGATCCACAATGATATTTCCATAGATTTTTTTATATTTCCGGATCTTATCATCGGTAAGCTGGCCATAATAATTTACCAGATACAGATATTCTCCTTCCGGAAGAGTTCTCTCCTCAAGAACCGGATGCAACCCTTCATCCATATGATAAAATTCGATTTCTGCCCCGGACCTCTCACAGGCACCGGTTACGGAATCGCAGAGAAAAAATGGCAGGTAGATCTTTTTGCACCTGCGTGCTTCCATCAGCCACAAAAGCGCTGTTCTTCCGAGATTCACGCCGCAGAGATCCGGATAGTATTCCTGTCCCGCCGGTTCTTCCAGTTCCAGATAGCCGCCGATCTCTTTTTTCATCAGTCTGTCTCCTCCTGACGGATCACATAGTGCGGCATCTTTTTGGCCTCATTGAGAATATTCATGAGATAAATACCGATGATCCCGATTGAAAGCAATGTCAGTCCGAAAAATGCCAGCATCACAAGCATCAGAGATGTCCAGCCTTCCACTGAGATCCCGCACAGAAAATATCTCACCAGATAATAGATCCCCAGTAAAAAGCTTACCAGAAAACTGGCAATGCCGATGTTTCGCACCATAAGCAACGGAAATGCCGTATGGGCAGTAATATCATAGATGAGATCCTTCACAAGACGGCGAAAAGAATATCCGCTCTTTCCATATGCACGTGCTGCATGCTGCACCGGAACATTGATGATACGGTTGGAGCTTAAAACCAGAAGATTTCCGATCTGCGGAAGATATGTATTGGTCTTCAGCATGGCTTCCACCAGAAACCGGCGGATCAGTCGATAACTGGTGATCTGAAGGTTCGGATCCTTGCCGAGCATTTTGGAAGTTGCCCATACAGACAGCTTTGTGCCCAGCTTCCGGATCAGATTATGCTTACGTCCTTCATAGCTTGCAATGATCACATCCACATCGTCACGTTCCTTCATTACATTGATCATTTTGGGGAGCTCCTCAGGCTGATGCTGAAGGTCATCATCCATAGTTACGATGAACTCTCCCTTTGCATGGGCAAATCCGCACAGAAGCGCAGGATGCTGTCCGAAATTCCTTGCCATCTGGATGATCTTGACACGGGGATCTTTTTCCCGGAGTTCTTGCATAACCGCAAAAGACCGGTCCCTGGACCCGT
This sequence comes from Blautia sp. RTP21359st1_E11_RTP21359_211015, assembly GCF_040910705.1. Classification (NCBI taxonomy): domain Bacteria; kingdom Bacillati; phylum Bacillota; class Clostridia; order Lachnospirales; family Lachnospiraceae; genus Blautia; species Blautia sp. RTP21359st1_E11_RTP21359_211015. The sequence goes on along the minus strand of NZ_JBDGAB010000033.1, from coordinate 28,981 downwards.
CATCTACAAGGATCAGTTCAAATTCTTCTTTTATTGTTTCCCGGAATACTTTTTCCAGACGGGTGTACAGTTCCTGCAGCGTATGTTCTGAATTGTATACAGGAACAACCACTGAATATAAACACATATCGTTTTTCCTCTCTTTTGTATCAATTGACACTTATCGTTTAATCTTATCATTTTCATTTCCTGTTGTAAACCGTTACATTGTTCAAACATTTTCTTGCATAAACCTGCTGGATGATATATATTGATTATCAGTCTATGATAATCGCATTTATGATATGGAGGAAACATGACAAAAATCAAAGATTATATTCAGCTTCATCTGAATATCCTGCTGTTTTCTCTTACCAGCGTTTTTTCCAAGCTTGCATCGGTTTATTACAATAAAGAAGGGCTTCACAGTCCTCTCCTCTATGTATTTCTTTTTCTTATGATCGCAAACTGTGGAATCTACGCCATTGCATGGCAGCAGGTGATCAAAAAATTTTCCCTTTCCACGGCCTACGCCAACAAAAGCGTCTATCTTCTGTGGTCCCAGGTATGGGCTGTGATCATTTTTCACGAAAATCTTTCGCTTCAGAACATCATCGGCATCCTGATCGTTCTGATCGGAGTCTGGATGGTGCAGAGATATGAATAGAACATTTATGCTGATCATGCTGGCCGGAACCTTTTTTTCGGCAATTTCCCAGGTACTTCTGAAGCAGAGTGCCAATATGGAATACAAAAATCCCCTCCGGGAATATCTGAACTGGCGGGTGATCCTGGCCTATGGTATCTTTTTTGGAGTGTTACTCCTGAATACCTGGTGTTACACCAAAGTGGATATGAAATTCGGACCGGTGATCGATACTGCCGCCTATGTTTTTGTCCTGCTGTTTTCCTGGCGGATCCTGAAAGAAAAGATTTCCCGCGGAAAGATCATCGGAAATCTGATCATCATCCTGGGAATCCTTGTTTATACCTTATGATCATAAAAATGCCGGCAGCTTTATGTTCGCTGCCGGCATTTTTTTATTTTTTCTTATTTGCTGCGGATACAGTTGTGTATACACCATCTTCATCGAATGTATAGCTCTTTCCGTTTTTCTCAATAGTACAGTTTTTGTACATGATTCCTGTTTCCGGATCAAAATAATATCTCTTTCCGTCCAGTTTGAGCCAGCCTCTCTGCATCTTTCCATTGGAGCCAAAATAATAGGTATGGCTTTCATTGTTTCCGCTCCATGTATAGAATACCTTTTTGACCATAACGCCGTCACCGCCAAAATAATATACATCATTCCTGCTGTTCATGTACCGCACATGTCTCATCATGTATCCGTATTTGGCCTGAAAATAATAATAGTCCTTTCCAACCTTTTTCATGCCCTTTAACGCATGTCCGTTTTTGTCAAAATAATATTTTTTCTCCTTATAGGTGATCCAAGTATTTTTCACAAGGACTCCATTTTTGTCTACATATCTGGAAATATTCTTGGAATCCCTGATCAGCTTTGAACGGCACATTCCTACGGTCTTATGGATATAATATTTCTTATTTTTCACCTGAACCCAGCCGTATTTTTTGACACCATTGACATAATAAAATTTCTTTCCGTTCTCTGTTGCCCAGCCGGTTTTTCCTTTATAGTTGCTGGTATCCGGTCTGGTGGATGCCTTGTATCCGGTCTGTGCATGCCATCTGGATGTGATGATCTTGGTATAATCAACATAACCGAAGTCAATATCTACAGTAGAATAAGACGGGATTCCCGCAACCAGACCCTTGGTGGTATTCAGATATCCGCCACCGTCACCATCGGTGGACTGCCAGATGGTATATTTGTACTTTTTCTTGTCAGGAGCCGGAATCGTATCACCATACCGCGCAAGCCATACATCATAACCTGTCATCTTGCTCCAGTCAAGCTTGTTGTCATACCAGTCTGTATTGCAGTAGATCATTGGATGATATCCGGCTTTTTTTACCTCATTGCAGAAGGTCTTTGCCAGATCTGCGATCTGTGATGCGGAAAGATTGCGCATCTGATCATATTCAATGTCATAAACCACCGGATAGGATACTTTATATCCATCCATTTTACGGATGGCAAGCTGCGCTTCCTTCAGTGCCTGCTGTGTGTTCAGTGCAAGGCTGTACACATAGGTTCCTGTCGGAACCCCTGCCTTCTCTGCCTGTTTCATGTTGTAATCATATGTCTTATCCAGATGGTTCAGACCATAGGAGATCCTGACAAAGGCAAAATCTACATTAGATTTTTTGACCTGGCTCCAGTTGATGGTATCCTGCCACTCAGAAACATCGATTCCACGTGTGACAGCGCCTTCCAGCTTCTGGCCGCTTCCGTTATAGCAGACACCGTTGATCTTCTTCCAGGCCTTTGAGCTTGCCCTGGAATCCTGTGTTGCCTTCCCGCTGGGGACCTTTTCTTCCTCAGCAACTGCCTCGCTTCGGTCTACGCCTCCGCCGCCCATGGCCATCGCTGTAGTTCCCATTGTTCCGATTCCCAGCAGTGCTGCCATACAGCCTGCCACCAACCATTTCTTCCAGTTTTTCATTTTAGTTTCCTTCCATAAATTATGTTGTTTATTTGTGCATAACTTTTATTATACATATGAAAAAATGGAAAGTAAAGCCATATATGGAAAAAGACCGATGTCAGCTTCATACAGCTGAACATCGGTCTTCGGTTATTCTATATATTTCTTTCTGGTACTGTTTGGTAAAGATCACGGAACTTCTGGGTCTGTAGGATCAAAGTTTCCGGCTCCACGGAAGGTTGCCAGCGGTCTGCGGCCTAACGGTCCCTTGAAGGATTCATTGTTAACGTAATTTCCGCTGCTGTAAATGTGGATCGTAGAACCGTTACAGTTCTCAAATACCCACTTCGCATCAGCCACACAGGTACGGATACATCCGTGAGATGCAGGCTGACCAAGCTTCAGGTACTCGCCTGCCGGAAGATTATAAACACTCCTGGTCGATCCGGCTACGGAATGGATAAAGATTCCTCCCTGTCCGCATCCGTCAACATGTGTTCCATACTGTCCCCAGGACGGTCCCATCAGTGGCTGCCATCTCAGACTGCGGGTCAGTCTGTATGTACCATCCCATGTAGGTGTTCCGGAGAGACCTACAGAAACACGGATTGTCTTAACCGGAATGGTCTTGCTGCTATTTGTGTATACAGTCATAACACCGTTGGTCTTATCAACCTCCAGGTAATATGGTCCTCCGTAAATACTGGAAACATCATTACGGCGGTAACCATCCTTATCAAAGTAATACAGTTTTCCATCGATCCATCTGCTTGTATTGGTCAGATACTTGGAACCGCTGTCCGGATCGATATATTTGACCTGATCATAGTAATCGCTGACGATCACCCAGCCGGTGGAAAAACGTCCCTGGCTGTCCAGATAACCATTTACGGAACCACGCTTCATGGATTTATTTGTCACAACGGTATAGTTCTGCAGATAGTACCAGTATTTACCTACCTTCTGCCAGCCTGACTTTTTCAGAACACCGTTGCCGCCTGCATAATACCACTTATTCTGGTAACGGATCAATGTACTCTTGTACATCCAGCCTCTGTGCGCATTGGCATCTGATGTTGCAAAGAAATAGTATTTTTTGCCGATCTTTGTTTTTCCTGTTGCAAGCTGTCCTGTGCTATTAAAGTAATAGCTCTTTTTGGAGGACTTGTTTGTTATCATCTGGCTCTTATAGTGGTTTCCGTTTTTGTCAAAGTAAAACCATCCGAAGAACTGGCCTTTTGCGTCGGTCACCTTCTGCCAGCCATATTTTTCAACAACTTTTCCTGCTGTGCTTCCGAAATAATAAATCTTGTTGGATGCACCCGGGCAGCCATGCCAGCAGTTCTTCCAGGAAACTCTCTGGCCATTGCCTCCGAAATAATATCTGCTGCCTTTATACTTCACAAGTTTTTTTGTAATGATGCGGCCCTTGCTGTCTGAAACATAATATGCGTTATTCTGCGCCTTCGCCATTGTATTCGTCATAACATAGCCGCTGGCATTCAGCATATATCGATATTTCTTTGACATTACAGGTGATACATAAACTCCATGTTTCATGATCTGTCCACGTGTGGCAGCCTTCGGACTACAATAGATAAAACGTTTTTGATTTTTGCTGTTTAAAACATATGTCCATCCGCCATAAAAAAGCTTTCCTGGAATCTCTCCTGCCTTTGATGCCGGCTGGAAGTAATACTGATATGTTGTGGAACCGGTTGTCAGCTTCAGGATTCCTGTTCGCGGTTTTCCGTTACGCATCAGTGTATAATAAGCATTTCCGATCTTTTTGATCTTGCCTACAAGGTTCTGAGCCTCTATGGATTTGTAATCACCCTGGGAATTATAATAGCGGAAAACAGTTCCTGTCCATAACCAGTAATTTCTCTTCTGCTGGCCAAGATTGGATGTCCACGGTGTAATTGCTTTTCCGGTGGAATCCGAATACAGGGAAGCTTTGGAGTTTTCGAGGAAATACCATTCTGTCTTCTGTGTTCCGGTATAACCTGCTGCACCTGGCTCACGGGTCATACGGCCGGTTACCAGATATCCGTCTTCATTAAAAAGATAATATCCCACATGTCCGTTGGTATTGATCTTAAGAAGACCATCCTGCGCAGTAAAATAATTATCTTCGATGGAACCTGTTTCTGATACCTGAGAAGCGTTCCCTTCATCCTGGGCAAGAGACTCTGCGTTATCTACGCTCTCTGATGTTTCGACTGCCGTCTCTGTTTCTACGGGTGCTGTCTCTGCGGATGTCTCCTCTGCAGAAGCTTCTGCTGCGGATACTTCCTCTGTAGAAACTTCTTCTGCTGCACCTTCCTCGGCTGCAGTCTCCTGCTCTCCTTCTGCTGACTCATTCTGGAGTACCTGAGCCTGCTCACTCTCTGCTGCACCTTCCGGAAGCTCTTCAGTCTGCTGTACCTCCTGTGCTGCTGCAGCTGTTTCATCAACTGTTGTTTTCTGCTCTTCTTCGCTGCTTTCTGCAGGATCCTCAGAAGCTTTTCCCTCCGGGGCTGCAGATGCAGCAACCTTCTTTTTGCGGAGTCTGTAAAAACCGTTTGCAGAAACCCAGTCACTTGTCTTGGCAACGACTACACCGTTTACCAGTGATGCTCCGGTAGCAGAAGTTTCCTCTGCCTTGTTGTTCTCTACTTTGTTCTGTACTGCGGTATCTGCTGACGGTGCATCCAGTTCCTGTGCATCACCTGCACTGAAATCATCGCCCGGATCTGTACTGTCTTCTGTTGTCGCATCCGGTGCTTCTGTAGCCTCCGGTGCTTCTGTAGTTTCCGGTATCTCTGTAATCTCCGGTGTTTCTATAACATCCGGTGTCTCTGCGGGGTTCTCCGGTGTAACAGGTGTTTCTTCTGAACTGTCTGTACTGTCAGTACTACCTGTCTGATTCGCTTCTGTCTCTGGCTGCTGTACAGTCGTTTCCGCTTCATCACTGAATACATCCTCAGCCGGATCGCCGGCTGTCTCTGCTGCCATCTGCACGTCTGTACTTCCCAAAGCCGCAGCGCCGGCTTCCAGAGTTCCGCCCATGCATAATGTCAGACTGAGAAAAATTGCCACAACTCTTCTCTTCACGATAATCCCTCCTGATCATGCTGCTGTAAATAATTATTGTATCTGTTACGTATCATTCGCCCAGTCCGCCTTCGATAAGAGCCACAAGCGCATCTATCGCAGCCTGTTCATCCTCACCCTCGCAGACCAGTGTGATCTCATCCCCGCTTTTAACACAGGCACCCAGAACACTCAGAACACTTTTGGCATTCGCTGTACCTCCGGCATACTGAAATGTTATGGACGATTTGTATTTTATTGCCTCGCCGCACAAAAGCCCTGCGGGACGAAGATGAAGCCCTGACGGGTTCCTGACCGTTACCTTATAACTTAACATTGCTGCTGTCTCCCTTTATATTACTTATCCTTCAAGCCTTGTCCAAAGCTGTGATTACTTACTGACTGCTGCTGTCTACATTGGAAACCTTGGAGATTTTGATCTCGGCGGTTACATCCTCCAGCAGCTTGTAGCCTTCCGGAAGACTGATTTTGATCGGTACTTCGTAGCTTCCCTCCTCCCAGTCATCCATGGAAAGTACTGCTCCCACCGACTTCAGATCAAATTGGGAAAGATCTCCGTCTTCCGCCTGCACCTTCAGTTCAATATCCGCAACTTCAAATGCCAGCTGCAGATCATCAGGCAGACCCTTTACTTTGATATCCTCTGTCGGGAAGCTGTATATCTTACTGCCCTCCGGCAGGATATTGACTGTGATCCAGAGGTCCGTACTGGATCCGGATGTCAGCTTAAGGCCATCCGGAAGAAGTTCTGACAGGTTTACTTTCTTTTCCACGTCATTGCTCTTTCCTGAAATATCCACATTCTCATTGTCTAGATAAATGGTATTTCCCTGAAGTTTCAGATTGTTCAGTGCTTCCTCACTTCCGGCTACGCTGAAAGTCTCCGGTACTGTTGTGACACTATCCACAACATAGCCTTCTGCTGGTTCCCCTGTATATCCCGCACTGATCCGTATATCAGAACGCACCTTCCAGAGCTTTGCCGTGACATTAACCTTTCCGTTGTTGTCAAATTTCAGATAGCTCATGGAATTTGATGAAAGAGTGTCCTGATTCTTATCTGTGATAGTCAGTTCTGCGTCCGTGATCATCGTATCCTGATCGATCCCGTCAAGTTTTGAACTTACATCCACACTCACACTATCTATTTTACCAACCAGAGATTCCGGTCCTGTAATACGGACTTTTTCCGGATTTGCGGTGAGCGAAGCAATCTCCAGCCCCTGTGCCGGCTTGCTGTCATCACTGGTAACATTGATCGCAAATTCTTTGGTCACCTTTTTTTCCAGATGGACACTCAGATTCTGCGGTGATACACTAATGTTTTCCGGCAGTATCCCGGAGCAGGTCGCTGTAATGGGAATCATTACAGGATCTGTATCGGTAGACTGGGCCTGCTGCAGATCCGCAACTGCCTTAATATCACTTGAGGTGAGACGGTTGACTGTCTTCCGATCACCTGTAATATAAACACGTACGGAATTTTCACGGTCATCCTGCATGACCATCTCACCCAGCTGATCCACATAAGCTTCGTTGATGATCTGCACATCTGAGATCACAAAGCCTTTCGTAATGATAGGGTCATCAACATTTACTACGATCAGCCACACCAGGATTCCCACAATAATCGACATGATCTTCAAAGGGATGTTCTTAGTCAGATTTTTCTTCATGTTTCACTCTCCCTTTCAGCAGATTTCTCAGCTTACCGTTGTCAACAACCTTTTTATTCTGAGCAGAAACAAGTACTTCACGAAGCTGCTTGCTGTTAAGCCCTCTGGACAGTTCTCCGCCTCTGGCCACTGAAACCTGTCCTGTCTCTTCCGAAACAATGATCGTAAGAGAATCCGTAGCTTCGCTGATACCCACACCTGCTCTGTGTCTTGTTCCCAGCTGTTTGCTCAGTTCCATATTATCTGAAAGAGGCAGATAGCAGGTTGCTGCTACTACACGGTTCCCACGCACGATCACCGCTCCGTCATGAAGAGGTGTATTATGCTCAAAAATATTGATCAGCAGCTGACTGGTAAGGATACCGTCAATATTGATACCGGTTCTCACATATTCGTCAAGCCGGATCTCTTCCTCGATCACGATCAGTGCTCCGGTCTTAACTTCACCCATATCAAAACAGGCCTTTACCAGTTCGTTGATAGTCTTGTCATTGAAACGCTCCTGCACTTCCCTGCCGGAATCAAAGGGAATAATGTTGGAAACAAACTTCTTCTGTCCCAGCTGCTCCAGCGCCTTCCTCAGCTCCGGCTGAAAGATTACGATCACACCGATCACCAGCACATTAGCCAGGTTCCGGAAGATCCAGAGGATCGTATTCATTTTGAAGATATATGCGACCAGGATAAATCCAAGGACGATCAAAATGCCCTTCAGAAGGGTATATGCACGTGTAAATTTAATCCATGCCATAAACTGATATACAAAAAAGGAAATCAGTCCGATCTCAATGATATCTATCACGCCAAATCCCGGAAGGGAAATCTTCCCCAGATATCCGGCCACAACTGTCAGCACATTCTGCATAAGTCTCCTCCTTTCTTCCTGAGCTATTCCAATCGTTCCTGTTTAAAGATCCTTCAGCGATTCCTCCAGCTGTTTTTCGAAATCGATCTTGTCCAATCCCTGCGGTTTCTCACTTACTGTATTTTCGGAAAACATATCCGGCATCTTTACTGTATGCATTTCGTTCTTCTCAGGAAATACATCATCACTGAAAGACACAACATTGTCTTCTTTTTTTTCTTCTTTTACCGGCTCCGCATTGATCTTTTTGATGCTTCTCTCAGAAGTGGCGACCGTTGCCTTCGGAACGGCTTTTACGTAGTAATAGTACTCATCATCCTCATATTCCAGACGTTCTGTTCTGCTGTAATCTCCGCCAAAAACAAAGAACTCCAGAACAAATCCTGCCAGTACGGAGATCACTGTGGACAGGATCATCGGCACCATGGCTACCGTAATACTAATGCAGAAATCTCCGGCAAGGATAACCAGGATATAGATCACGCCGCCGGCAATGACAGCGATCCTCCATGCATAATCAAACGCCCGTGTTCTCAGAAGGTTCACAAACAGGATCACTACCACAAACGCGATCACTGTGATCCACATTGCCCAGTTGTGGACAAGTCCGTCAGAGATCAGCTTCAGTTTTTCTGTGATCTCTGCGGCAGGATCACTGAGTGCCGCCGACTGTGCATGTACAAACCGTATAAAATAATAGATCACAACACCGCATCCGGCCGGAAGCGCTGACAATGCACTACCCAGCAGGCCTGCTCCGATCGGCATAAGTGCAGGAACACCAAATCCGAAGGAAAGTGGTGTAAGGATCATTGCAAGATTCTGTGACCTGCTGAATCTTAGGAACAGGATCAGCATAAACAGAATAAGAAGCAGCATAAATCCTGCCGTTTCGATCCCGACTGCATAACAGTGCCCGATCATCAACGCAAATCCCATAAACATCATCACGGAAACCGGAAGGATCGAACATACAAGCGCCAGGATCAGGACAACAAAAATATTATCCAGCTGTTTCATGTAGCCCATATTGCTGTTGATCCAGAGAAAATAGGCAAATGCCAGAACAAACTTCAGGACCGGCAGTATATATACTTCATATTGTCCGTAAAATCTTTTGATATTCTGTTTGATCTCAAGTAAAGCTGTCATTTTCTATGTCCTCCTGCATTTCTCCGGACCGGATTTCTTTTTTCCTCCCGCCCGTAGATTTTTTCCAGTCTTGTAAGATCCTGATAATATTCCCTGACACTTTTTTTTGCCCGGAAATATTTCACAGAATACTGGATGTAGGTCAGTATCGAATATACAACAAGCACGATCAGATAACCGACGATGATATAGATCCCAACCTCGACCAGATTAATCTTATTCACATTATCCATAAGATATTCGCTGAAATATGCGGCAACGCCTGCAAGTCCCAATATATATCCGATCGTTACCAGAAAAAAGTTTCTGATCAGTGCAAGTCCAATATAATCACTTCGATAATATCTGCTCACCGGAAGATACTTCCTGCCTTCTCCATGCTCATACATGGCCAGACGGTTCATGATCTTCACTTTTTCTTCATTTACCATAAAAATAACTCCTCATAAGTTTTCTTTATCAGGAAAATCCCCGATATATGATCTGCATTACGCTTTCCATACAGTTATACTGTTTAACTGCAATCAAATTTATTGTAGCATAGTTCCATACCTATGAAAAGTGTTTTTTCGGCTGTTTCATGCCCTTCCTGCGCATATTGTCAGAAAATAAACTTTCTCTGCACCGGCCTCAAGAAGACACATTGCCATGGCATCTGCCGTACTTCCTGTTGTGTATACATCATCCACCACAAGTACAGAAAAACCCGGGATCTTTTCGGTTACCTGATATGCATTTTTCAGGTTCTGACGCCTCTGTATGGCATTAAGTTTTTTCTGAGATCTTGTGCTTCGTATCTTCTTTACCAGATGCTCATTCCATGGGATCCCCGTAAGAACACTGAGCCTTTCTGCCAGATATGCTGCCTGGTTAAAACCTCTCATCCTTTTTTTTCTGGGATGCAGAGGAACGGGAACGATCAGATCAGGCTTCCACCGTTCCAGATATTTTTTTCCGAAGACGCTCATTGCCTTTGCATAAAAATCCCCATATTCCCGACATCCGTAATACTTAAATCGTACCAGAGACTGTCTCCAGACCTCTCCGTACCAGAAAATACTTCTGCCCTCCGTAAAATGATGGGCACCCTTGCGGCAATCTTCACAGTATTCCTCTTCCATTTTTACCGGTCTTCCGCATTTCATACACCTGGGACCGGATATAGGCCTGACCTTTCCGGAACACTCCGGACAGATCAGCCGGTCTTTTTCTTTCAGTATCTGATGACACAGCGGGCATTTTTTCGGGTAAAGCATGTCCAGTAAAAAATCTGCTGTTTTTTTCAAGAAAGTCCTTTCTCCCCGATGGCGCTCTCTTTCTGTTCAGATTCATCCAGCTCCCGGATCCGTCTGTCCAGAGAGCTGTATCTCTGCTGCTGTTTTTCATTACGGATCATCTCCGCAAAAGTGGTCTCGCTGCCTACTACGGTAACACATTTTCTGGCTCTGGTCACTGCTGTATACAGAAGATTCCGATTCATCAGCATCCTTGGTCCGGAAAGGATCGGAAGGATCACTGCCGGATATTCTGAGCCCTGGGACTTATGTATGGTCACTGCATAGGCAAGTTCCAGTTCCTCAAACTGTTTGAAGGAATATTCTGCCTGTCTGCCATCCTCAAATTCCACGGTGGCCGTTTCCGCAAATTCATTGATCTCCGTCATAATACCGGTATCTCCGTTAAACACGCCCACACCTTTATCCACAGGAATCTTATATCGTCCAAGGATTTCCCACTCCAGCTGGTAATTGTTCTTCACCTGCATCACCTTATCCCCTTCACGGAAAAGACGCTGTCCGATCTCTTTCTCCTTTTTCTTTTCATCCGGCGGGTTCAGATATCTCTGAAGGATCTGGTTCAGCCGCTCCACACCTAAAAGTCCCTTACGCATAGGCGTGAGCACCTGGATCTCATAGGGCTTTGCATCTACATAACGCGGAAGCTTCTCCTGGATCAGTGCGATCACCACACGGATAATGATGTCCGCATCATATCTTTTCAGAAAAAAGAAATCCCGGCTCTTGTTATTGATGGTCACCTGCTCGCCCCGGTTGATCTTATGGGCATTCACCACAATATCACTTTCAGATGCCTGGCGGAAAATCTTTTTCAACTCTACTACCGGAAAACAGCCGCTGCGGATAATATCCCTCAGAACATTTCCCGGGCCTACACTGGGAAGCTGATTTTCATCACCTACCAGGATCAGTCTGGTCCCTGCTGTCACTGCAAGAAGCAATGAATGCATCAGTGCGATATCTACCATGGACATCTCATCAATGATGATCACATCCGCTTCCAGCGGATTCTCCGAATTCCTGTCAAAATGAACTGCACGGCCTTCCTGCTCTTCCTCCGGCATTCCATTCAGCTCCAGAAGTCTGTGGATCGTCTGAGCCTCGTATCCGGTAGCCTCTGTCATTCGCTTGGCTGCACGGCCGGTGGGAGCTGCAAGCCGCAGCTCAGCGCCTTCCTCTTCAAAATAACGTATAATCGCATTGATCGTTGTAGTCTTTCCGGTTCCCGGCCCGCCGGTCAGAATGAACAGACCATGACTGGCAGCTGCCGCCACTGCCTGTTTCTGCATTTCATCTAACCGGGTTCCTGTCTCCTTTTCGATCCTGTTGATCCGTTTCTCCATCATCTCCTCATCTTCCGGGCAGAGGATGTTCAGCTCACAGAGCATTCTGGCTGAATTCAGCTCAAGATAATAATATCGTGTGGGATAGACAACTGCACCGTCTTCTGTTTCTTTCAGGATCAGTTTCCGGTCTACTACCATATCCATGAGATGTTTTTCCATGTAGGAGGAATCTACTCCCAAAAGTCCGGATGCCCTGGAAAAAAGTTCCTCCTTCGGGAGATAGATATGGCCTTCTCCTGAAGCCTGTAGGAGAGTATACAACATTCCGCTTCTTATCCTGTAATCTGAATCTGTATGGATCCCGATCCGGGAAGCGATCTCATCTGCGATACGGAATCCCACACCACTGATATCCTCTGCAAGGCGATACGGATTCTCCTGCAGGACTCCATATACAGTCTGCCCATATTTCTGATAGATCTTTGCGCCGAGATTCAGTGATATCCCGTATTTCTGGAGAAAGATCATAGCGCGGCGCATATCTGCTTTCTCCGTCATCTGTTCTGCGATCTCCATGGCCTTTTTTTCGCTGATTCCCTTGATCTCAGCCAGCCGCTCCGGCTCTTCCTCTACAATACGCATAGTATCATCACCGAAACGACGTACGATCCTGGCTGCCAGTGCCGCTCCGATCCCCTTGATCGCACCGGAACCCAGATAACGCTCCATGGCCAGTGCATCCTCCGGCATTTTTTCTACGTAGGAGGCTATCTGAAACTGCTTGCCATACACCGGATGTGTTGTATAATTTCCGGAAGCTTCAATGGCAGCCCCCTGGGTGATCGCAGGAAATGTCCCCACACAGGTCAGTTCCCGTTCCTCTTCCATCCCTTTCAGTACCATGACCGTATATCCATTATCTTCATTTCGGAAGATCACATGATCTATATATCCTGTAACTGTCTCACTCATTTTTTTCTCCATCTGTAAACCTCTGATAACAGCAAAAGGCACTGCAGCTGCAGCGCCTTATCTGTATGAGTTTCCTGCGGCAGTCTCTTCTCTGACCCTGTGCCGTCCGGACGCCTCATAACGGTTTACATCCTTGACATGATTTCCGCATATTTTCCTGTTCCGGCAGCCACTACAAGCATTGCATCCTGCACAGTCAATGTGCTGACTCCTGTTTTCTGCTCGATCAATGCATCCATTCCATGCAGCATGGCACCTCCGCCTGTAAGAACGATTCCTCGGTCCATGATATCTGCCGCCAGCTCCGGCGGTGTTTTCTCAAGAACGCCATGGACTGTCTCTACGATCTGTCCGGTCGTTTCCCGCAAAGCGGTCCGGATCTCCTCAGAAGTCAGTGTTGCCACCTTCGGAAGTCCTGTGATGATATTTCTGCCCTTGACCTCCATCGTGCGAAGATCCGCTTCTTCACTGGCTGTTCCGATCTTGATCTTGATATTCTCCGCTGCATCCTCCCCGATAAAGAGACTATGCTTCTCACGTACATAATTCATAATCGCATGATCAAAATTATCTCCTGCAACCTTCACAGAAGCGGAAACAACCACTCCCCCTACCGATATGACCGCAACATCCGTGGTCCCTGCACCGATATCCACGATCAGATTACCAAATGGCTTGGTGATATCTACACCTGCACCGATAGCAGCAGCGATGGGCTCGTCCACAAGAAAAACTTCCCTGGCTCCTGACTGATAGGCAGCTTCCTCAATTGCTTTACGCTCGATCTCCGTGATCCCGCTCGGAACACTGATGCTGACTCTCGGTTTCCGGAACGCTCTCCGTCCCATAGCCTGTGAAATAAAATATTTCAGCATCTTTTCCATTACATTATAATCTACGATCACACCTCTTCGGATTGGCCAGATCACTTCCATATTGGAAGTCAGATGGCTTGCCATCTGTCTGGCTTCCTCACCGATCGCTCTGATCTTCTCTGTATCTTTATCATAAACAACCACAGAGGGCTCTCTTAAAACGATTCCCTTGCCTGTGGAAAACACCAGACTGTTTCTGGTTCCCAGATCGATTCCAATATCCTTTGCCGGCATAAATCCTCCCGCCTGCGTCATACACATTCTGTATGCTGACGCATTTATGACTTATTCTGTTCCGGTCTGTGCCGAAACGTTCCCGCACTTCATTATATACAAAACCACAGAAATTGAAAAGAACTTTTACCGGTTATTTCTGTTCCAGATATTTTTTCACATATTTACCGGTGTAGGAAACCGGATTCTCTGCTACTTCCTCCGGAGTTCCTCTGGCAATTACCGTTCCGCCTCTGTCACCGCCTTCCGGTCCGATATCAATAATATGATCTGCCGTCTTGATCACATCCAGATTGTGCTCAATGACCACAACGGTGTTTCCTCCTTCAGACAGACGGCGCAGGATCTCGATCAGCTTGTGGACATCCGCAAAGTGCAGTCCTGTGGTAGGCTCATCCAGGATATAGATCGTCTTTCCGGTACTGCGCTTGCTGAGTTCTGTGGCAAGCTTGATACGCTGTGCTTCTCCTCCGGAAAGAGTGGTGGAGGGCTGACCCAGACGGATATAGGAAAGCCCTACATCATACAAGGTCTCGATCTTTCTCCGGATCGACGGTACATTCTCAAAAAATGTCAGTGCTTCTTCCACAGTCATATTCAATACATCATAAATACTCTTGCCCTTATACTTCACTTCCAGAGTCTCACGATTGTAGCGTTTGCCCTTGCAGACTTCGCAAGGCACATATACATCCGGAAGAAAATGCATCTCGATCTTGATGATTCCGTCACCGCTGCAGGCCTCGCACCGTCCGCCCTTGACATTAAAACTGAAACGGCCTTTCTTGTAGCCCTTTGCCTTGGCATCTGCGGTGGCTGCAAAAAGATCACGGATCTGGTCAAAAACTCCGGTATATGTGGCAGGATTGGAACGGGGAGTTCTTCCGATCGGGGACTGGTCGATATTGATCACCTTATCCAGCTGATCGATACCCAGGATGTCATCATGTTTCCCGGGGATCACTCTGGCACGGTTCAGGTCTCTGGCAAGTCTCTTGTACAAGATTTCATTGATCAGAGAGCTCTTACCGGAGCCGGAAACACCTGTGATACAGGTCATCACTCCCAGAGGAATATCTACGTCGATATGCTTCAGGTTGTTCTCTGCCGCACCCTTTATATGAAGAAATCCGATTGGTTCCTTCCTCACTTCCGGTACCGGGATCTTCAGCCTTCCGCTTAAATAAGCTCCTGTCACAGACTGCTCATTTTTCATCAGATCCTCAGCTGTCCCCATTGCGACCAGTTGTCCGCCATGTTCTCCGGCTCCGGGGCCGATATCGATGACACAGTCTGCAGCACGCATGGTATCTTCATCATGCTCCACCACGATCAAGCTATTGCCAAGATCACGGAGACGCATCAGTGCCCCCAGAAGCTTGTCATTATCTCTCTGGTGAAGCCCGATACTCGGCTCATCCAGGATATATGCAACCCCCACAAGCCCAGATCCGATCTGTGTGGCAAGACGGATCCTCTGAGCCTCTCCACCGGAAAGGGTTCCGGTAGCTCTTCCAAGTGAAAGATACTCCAGGCCAACCTCTGCCAGAAATCCAACCCTGGCGCGGATTTCCTTCAGGATCTGCCTTCCAATAAGCTCCTGCTGCTTTGAAAGCTTCAGATCGCGGAGAAAGCCCTGCAGCTTCTGTACCGGCATATTGGTCACTTCATAAATATTCTTATCCGCCACGGTCACTGCCAGTGACTCCTTCTTCAGCCTCTGTCCCTTACATGTGGTGCACGGAGTAATCCGCATAAAGCTCTCGTATTCCTGCTTCATGGCCTCGGAACCGGTTTCACGGTATCTCTGCTCCACATTGCGGATCAGTCCCGGGAACGCCACATCGTAAACGCCCTCTCCCCGCTGTCCTTTATAATAAACCTTCACAGAATGACCGCCGGTACCGTGGATGAGGATATCCTGGACCTTCTTCGGATACTCACAGAAAGGCGTATCCAGAGAAAACTCATATTCCCTTGCCAGAGCATCCAGGATCGCTCTGGAAAAGCTTCCCTGGGTGGTACAGGACTGCCATCCGAGAACAGCGATAGCTCCTTCATTGATACTCCGTTTCTTATCCGGGATCATCAGATCGATATCAAATTCCATCTTATATCCAAGACCCAGACACTGGGGGCAAGCACCAAACGGATTATTAAAGGAAAAGCTCCTGGGTTCGATCTCATCAATGCTAATGCCGCAATCCGGACAGGAAAAACTCTGACTGAAATTCAGAAGCTTCCCGTCCATAGTGTCTACTACCAGCAGACCATCCGCCAGATCCAGCACGGTTTCAATGGAACCGGAAAGACGCTTCTCTATTCCCGGTTTCACAATAAGTCGATCCACAACGATCTCAATGTTATGTTTGATATTCTTATCCAGCTTGATCTCCTCAGAAAGCTCATAGAGATTTCCGTCGATCTGCACTCTCACATATCCGCTTCTTCTGGCCTGATCCAGAAGTTTAACATGGGTTCCCTTGCGGCCTCGCACTACCGGTGCAAGAAGCTGGATCTTCTGGCGTTCCGGAAGCGTCATGATCTGATCCACCATCTGATCTACCGTCTGTTTGCGGATTTCCCTTCCACATTTGGGACAGTGCGGGATTCCCACACGGGCATACAGAAGTCGGAAATAATCGTAGATCTCCGTTACCGTACCCACTGTAGAACGGGGATTCCGGTTCGTTGACTTCTGATCAATGGAGATTGCCGGCGGAAGGCCCTCGATACTCTCCACATCCGGTTTCTCCATCTGTCCCAGGAACTGCCTCGCATAGGAAGAAAGTGACTCCATATAACGTCTCTGTCCCTCTGCATAAATGGTATCAAATGCAAGAGATGACTTACCGGAGCCACTGAGTCCGGTAAGTACCACAAACTGGTCTCTGGGAATATCGACGCTAAGATTCTTAAGATTATTCTCATTGGCTCCGCGTATCCTAATAAAACGCTTCTTATCGTTTGCTTCTGCTGACATGAAAGCCTCCTACTCTGTCCGGTCATAAAAAATACTCCGGTATTCTTCTCAACAGCAGAATCTACCTCTCTTATTCCGCTGTAAAACTTCTGATTTTTTATCAGTATACCGTCAGAACATCCGTTCGTCAAGGTGAAAAAATCGACAAATTTTTCTACAGCAGAAAATCCGCCATCACTCCATTGCTCACATGGATTCCCTTTCTCGAAAGATATATCCTGTCTCCTTTTTGTTCCAGCATTCCGATCTCCAGATGTTTTTTCAGGACCTCTCCGTAAACGTTTTCCATATTTTTTCCGAAATATTCCGCAAACGCTTCCATTGAAACGCCCTCTGTCATCCGAAGCCCCAGAAACATAAACTCAGCCATCTCATCTGCCTCTGTAAGGCTTTCCATATTCTGGCGGATCTTATCCGGAAACGCACTGTTTCCAATATATTCCTTCATATCCGCAGTATTGGAAAAACGCATATGCTCCAGAAGTGAAGACGCCCCAAGTCCCAGTCCCAGATAATCGATCCTCTGCCAGTATCCCTTATTATGACGGCATTCCCGTCCGCCTTTCGCATAATTGGAGATCTCGTACTGATGAAACCCATATTCCTCCAGGATCCCTGCCGTATTCTCATACATACGGTACTCCGTATCCTCATCCGGCAATTTCAGCTTTCTCTCCCCGAAAGGAGTGCCTTCCTCAATGATCAGACTGTAGGCGGAAATATGTTCCGGCGAAAGCCCTGCCACCGTGCGGAGATTTTTTTCCCAGTCTGCATAGGTCTGTTCCGGAATGGCACTCATCAGATCAATATTGATGTTGGAAAAGCCTGCATCCCTTGCCATAAAAAAGCTCTCCTGAAACTCTTCCCACGTATGGATCCTTCCAAGGATCTTTAATTCCCGATTCTGCGGGGACTGAAGTCCCAGACTCAGTCGGTTGATCCCGTGTTCCAGATATATTTGAAGTTTTTCTTTATATAAAGTCCCCGGATTTGCTTCGATGGTGATCTCAGCATCCGGGGCCACAAAAAACTTATTTCTGATCTGATCCAGCATCTCTCCAACAAGAGACGGATCCGGCACGGAAGGTGTTCCTCCGCCGATAAAAACTGTGGTGATCTCCCTGTCTGAAAAATCCGGAACAGCGGCAATCTCCCTTTCCAGAGCCTGGAAATATTCACGCTGCCTCTCTTTTCCGGCAGGTCCGGAAAGGAAATCACAGTAATCGCATTTTTTTACACAAAACGGAACATGGATATAGAGCTCCAGCGTTTTTTTCGCCTCATTCTCCATCCATGGCTCCTTCCTCTCCACCACTACCTGATGTATCATTATCCTCATCGGAGCTTGTATCTTCACCGGCACTATCCGCATTATCCGTACTTCCGTCTGAAGCAGCCGGTGTCGGTGTCACGCCATCGATCCCCAGTGCCTCGCTGCCGTTTTCTGCCAGGTACTCATTGACCATTGTCAGATTTCCATTGCTCGTCACTGCATCCGGATCTACGGTTTTCGGATCAGGAGTGGCAGTCGGTTCCGGCGCTGTACTGATTTTGATCACACTTTCCTCTTCTGCATTTTTCTTCTTTGAACCACATCCGGTAAGCAGAGCTCCTGTTATAGCCAGAAGTCCTGCTGCCAGAAACAGTTTTTTTATATTTTTTTTCAAAAAGTCATCTCCTATTTATCATCCAGCTTCAGGACACTCATAAATGCCTTCTGCGGGATCTCCACGTTACCTACCTGACGCATACGTTTCTTACCTTCCTTCTGTTTTTCCAGAAGCTTCTTCTTACGGGAGATATCTCCACCGTAACACTTGGCAAGTACGTCTTTACGCATGGCTCTTACCGTCTCTCTGGCAATGACCTTGCTTCCGATAGCTGCCTGGATCGGGATCTCAAAGAGCTGTCTCGGGATCTCGTCTTTCAGCTTCTCACACATCTTTCTTCCACGCTCGTAAGCAGTATCTGCATGCACGATAAAGGAAAGAGCATCCACTTCTTCTTTATTCACAAGGATATCCAGCTTCACAAGCTCACTTCTCTCATATCCGTCCAGTTCGTAATCCAGGGATGCATAACCTCTGGAACGTGATTTCAGTGCATCAAAGAAATCATAAATGATCTCGTTCAGCGGCAGTCTGTATTTCAGGAGTGCACGGGTTTCTTCCATATATTCCATGCCTTCATACTGACCACGTCTCTCCTGGCAGAGATCCATGATCGCACCAATGAACTCTGTGGTTACCATGATCTCCGCCTTCACCATAGGCTCTTCCATGTATTCGATCTCTGAAGGATCCGGAAGGTTGGTGGGATTGGTCAGCTCGATGATCTCACCATTGGTTTTATAGACCTTATAGATAACACTCGGTGCTGTAGTTACAAGATCCAGGTTATACTCTCTCTCCAGACGCTCTTGGATGATCTCCAGATGAAGAAGTCCCAGGAAGCCGCAGCGGAAACCAAATCCAAGGGCGACCGATGTCTCCGGTTCATAATAAAGGGAAGCATCGTTGAGCTGAAGCTTCTCCAGCGCGTCACGGAGATCGCCGTACTTGGCACCATCTGCCGGATAAAGGCCACAATAAACCATAGGGTTTACCTTCTTATATCCCGGAAGTGCCTCTGCACAGGGGTTGTCCGCATCCGTTACCGTATCACCCACGCGGGTATCACGGACATTCTTGATGCTGGCTGTGATATATCCGACCATACCTGCTGTCAGCTCGTCACACGGGATAAACTGACCCGCTCCAAAATATCCAACCTCCACAACCTCCGTGGTGAATCCGGTCGCCATCATATGGATCCTCGTGCCCTTTTTCACACGTCCGTCCTTCACTCTGCAAAATACGATAACACCCTTATAAGGGTCATAAACAGAGTCGAAGATCAGAGCCTTCAGAGGTGCATCCACATCCCCCGCCGGCGCCGGGACCTTATTGACGATCTGCTCCAGGACCTGGTCTACATTCAGTCCTGTTTTTGCGGAGATCTGCGGTGCATCCTGCGCTTCAATTCCGATCACATCCTCGATCTCATTGATAACACGCTCCGGATCCGCACTTGGAAGGTCGATCTTATTGATCACCGGAACCACATCCAGATCATGGTCCAGTGCCATATATACATTGGCAAGTGTCTGAGCTTCGATTCCCTGTGCTGCATCCACAACAAGGATCGCTCCGTCACAGGCAGCAAGGCTTCGGGAAACTTCATAGTTAAAGTCCACATGTCCCGGGGTATCGATCAGGTTAAAAATATACTCATTTCCGTCCTTGGCTTTGTATACAATACGAACCGCCTGGGATTTGATGGTGATCCCTCGTTCTCTCTCAAGGTCCATATTATCCAGAACCTGGGCCTGCATTTCTCTCTCGGTAAGAAGTCCCGTCATCTCGATGATACGGTCCGCAAGTGTTGACTTGCCATGGTCGATATGTGCAATGATACAAAAATTCCGAATTTTACTCTGGTCTATCATTCAGGAAGTCCTCCTTAAATTTCTCTCGTATAAAGCGTTCAGAACGCATATTTTTCCATACTGCTTTTTATCATATCATATTTCAGCCTTCTTTGTCACTGCCTTTCAGAACTCTGTTTAAGATATCTGCAAATGGTTCCATGGCATTTCGGACTTCCTCCACGGTATTTGTCTGTGCTCCGGCCTCCAGAAGCAGGGCCCGTGGCTTAAGATGCAGATTATAGCGAAGACCTGCCAGATAGATCCCCCGGTAAAGATCGGGGTAATACTGTGCCGCCTGATATTCCAGCTGAAAGGAAAATGCCAGATTCTCTTCTATGTAAGGATTGGGCAGATAACTCACTGCCCCCTGACTGACTGTATAGCTTAATCCATTATAAAAAAGCAGCTGAGCAGTAGGTTTTCCATTCACCTGCGTTACCAGATGACGCTCATCCGGCACACCATCTCTGTGAAGGTCGATCACAACTTCAATGGTGGGATTTTCTTCCAGCACTTTTTCTATGGATGCCCTGGCATAATCATAAGCCTTGCTCCTGTCCAGTGTTCCTCCCATCATATCAAAGGCATCTGTTATATGAATGACCTGGTATCCATATGTTTTTTCCAGAAGTTCAGTAAGATGATCTCCCACTCCTACGATGGTGTCCTCAGTCTGTCCTTCTCTTGAATCTGCAAAAGCCTCCTGGGAATGGGTATGATAGATCAGGATCTGGGGTACCGATGAATCCTTTTTAACGGACAGATCCTCCTTCAGAAAACGGGGCGCACTGATCTGCTGCGCATTCGTTTCCGTATTGGAATCCAATATAAAAAACTGATTCATCACATAGTCAAAATCTGCCAGTTTCGCCTGAGACAAGTCAATCTGCGGATGTGGCAGTGCCACAGTCTCCTGTTCCTTCGCAGTATTTTCACCGGATCGGTTCTCCTCTGACGGAGGAGTCTCCGGTTCTGTGTCCCCCGGCTCCGTAGCTTCCTGTTCTGAACCTCCCGGCTCTGTAATTTCTGGCTCAGCAACTTCCTGTTCTGTATTTCCCTTAACAGTCTCCTTTTCATTTTTTTTGCCGGCAGAGGATTTTTTCCCTGCCATTTCTGCCTCTTCCGCTTCTTTCTTTTGAATTTCTTTTTTCTTTTGAAGCTCTTCTTTCTTCTGAAGGGCTTCTTTCTTTTCCACTTCTTCCGCCTCGGCCATCAGCAGCGTCTCCTGCTCTTTTCGGTTCTCTGCTTCCACTTCTTCACCCAGATGCTCTGCGTTTTTTTTCTGCAAAAGCATCTCTGTTTCCCGGTCTCTGCCATTTTCCTTCTGCAGAGCTTTCTTTTCCAGAAAGCAATACAGCGGCAGCTGTCTGTAGATCTCACCATGCCTGAAAAAATCTCCCGGAAGGACAGCCACCACCCCCAGGAAGATCAGGCTCAAAACCACGCAGAAAGCCCTCTGGATATTCGTCACCCACGATCACCTCTTATGGTATTTTATGACCTGTCCTCTTCGATTAGACTATCGGAAAAAGCCAGATTCAGTCCCTCGGAAATGGTAAAGCTTAAATATCGTACCGTTTCATCCACATCCTTTGGTGTTACAAACATGGTGTAAAGCTTCGGTGAGATCATTTCTTCCAGAAACTCCTTCTGCTCATCTTCCTCCAGCGCCTCCAGAAGCTCTGCCATGGAATCATGGACAATAGTAGCCGCATCCACCACAGTCGGAACACCGATCCCGATCACACGGACCGAAAGATTTTCTTCATTCAGGCCTTCCCTGTGATTCCCCACGCCGGAGCCCGGACTGATCCCGGTATCCGTGATCTGGATCGTCCGGTTAAGTCTTGTCGTACTTCTGGCCGCCAGCGCATCTACGGCGATCACCAAATCCGGCTTTGTCTCCGAAACAACACCCCGAACAATTTCCAGAGTTTCCATTCCGGTCTGTGCCATCACACCCGGAACGATCCCGCTGATCTGGTGCATTTTCATATGTTCATTGCTCTTCAGCCCATATTCCCGGATCACATGCCTTGTCATATGAAGGTTGGAAACTGCACGGGGGCCAAGGGAATCCGCAGTGATCTCCTGATTTCCAAGCCCTACCACCAGGATCGACTGCTGCCGTCCAAGATCGATCAGCTCCCTTAAATGATGTGCCACCTCTTCCGAGATCTCCCTGTGATAATCCTCATCCGGAACGGAAAGATCCGGTGCCTCAATGGTAATATAGGTTCCCTGTGGTTTTCCCATGGTCCTGGCTCCGTTTTCCGTTGTGATCCGCACTACGGTAGTCCGAACATCCTTTTCCTCATCGTATCTTTCCCTGATCTCTACTCCACGTACTTCTACATTTTCCTCCTGAAAGCGTTCCGTTGCTTCCAGCGCCAGGTCTGTTCTGATTCTGCTCCTTCCAGCCATACTCTCATCCTCTTTTTCTGTAAGATTGCAAAGACTTTTCCACTGCTATCTGCAGCTTTACCGGTGTTTTCCCTTTCATTATTTCCCTTTTTCCCATAAATATGTATCATTTCCCCTTTCCCACACAGTATCTGGTATTTTTTGCATATTTTTTTGGAATTTTTGCAAAAAACATCTTGACATTCCTGTGCACGTATAATAATATATATAAGCATGTTTCATAGGAGCGCCCGTGTCTGTTCCTGTGAATGTAATTTAATATTATATTTTTAAGGAATCGGAGGTGTACGAATTGGCTAACATTAAATCCGCAAAGAAGAGAATCTTAGTTAACAGCACTAAGGCTGCAAGAAACAAAGCAATCCGTTCTGCAGTTAAGACTTCCATCAAGAAAGTTGAGACAGCAGTTGAGAATAAGGATAAGGCAGCTGCAGAGGTTGCTCTTAAGGACGCAATCTCCACAATCAGCAAAGCTACATCCAAGGGCGTTTATCACAAAAATAACTGCGCCAGAAAGATTTCCCGTCTTTCCAAAGCTGTCAACAGCATTGCGTAATAGACCACGGAATATTTTAGTTATAAGCTTATAAGTAAAAGGAAAGACAGTCGAACCGTCAGCGACTGTCTTTTTTGTATATAGATTTCTGTTTTGTATATAGATTTCTGCATTGACCAAAAGGAGTTTTTTATGATATCCCATCCCTTTCCCTACCGCATTATCCGCAGCAGTCGGAAAACCCTGGCGATCCAGGTCAGCGTTTCCGGTCAGGTAACTGTCCGCGCTCCACACACAATGCCAGATTCCACCATCCATCGTTTTCTCTCACAGAAAGAAAGCTGGATCCTGAAGCACCTCTCCCACGCCGCCTCCAGGCCGGCACAGCCCCCGAAAGAAAACCCGCCTCTTTCGGAATTCCGCCGCAGTTATTATATGGAATCCGCCAGAAAAATATTCAAAAGAAAAACCGCAGCCTACGCCAGAAAAATGGGCGTAACCTACGGCCGTATCACGATCCGGGAACAAAAAACCCGCTGGGGAAGCTGCACCAGCGAAGGAAACCTGAACTTCAACTGGCGGCTGATCTTCGCCCCGGAAAAAGTCCTGGATTATGTTGTAGTACACGAACTTTCCCACAGAAAAGAAATGAATCATTCCCCTGCCTTTTATGCAGTGGTGGCATCTGTGATGCCGGAGTATAAAGCCTGCGAAAAATGGCTCAGGGACAACGGAGCGACCCTGTGGCAGAACCCGTCTCCGTAAAACTCAGGCTCTCACTGCTCTCGCCGAGCTGTACTTCACGATCAGAAGCTCCACGCTGAGCACATCTCCAAGTGTACCTGTCTTTACCGCCTCTTCCGCATCCACAAAATCCCGCACAGCATTCTCCAGCTCTTCCACAGTGTAGGATCTGGCACAGGATGTCAGGTTCCGCACAACAAAAGAGGGTACTCCTAGTTTGGAAGCGATCTCGGTCTGAGAAAGACCCTCCTGTGACATTTTCTTGGTCAGGCAGATCTGACGAAACTGTTTCGCCAAAAGAAACAATATCCGCATCGGCGGTTCCCGAAGAGTCAGAAGGTCATAGTACAGATCCAGGGCCCGCTTCTGGTTCTTCTCCGTCACCGCACGCACCATATCAAAGATCTTATTGGTTGTCTGCGTGGTACAGACAGCCTGGATATCTGCAGCCGTCACAACATCTCTTCCGACCGTATAGGAGATCAGCTTTTCCAGCTCCATCCTTATATTTCCCATATCTGTTCCCGTCATGGTCAGCAGAAGCTCCACATCTCTCTGGGTGATCCTGCGGCCATTTTTTCCAAGGATCCCTGCTGCCCACCGCATAAGAGTCTTTTCATCCTGCTGTTTAAATTCCCCGATGCTGCCGCAGGCTTTTACCGCCTTATACATACGGCTTCTTTTATCTACCTCAGACTCGCAGAACACCAGATACAGATAATCAGGCAGAGCTTTCATATAATCTGCCAGTTCCTCACATTTGTTCTTAAAGAATCCCGTATCCTCAAGAAGGACTACTCTTCGCTCTGCAAAAAAGGGCATGGTATCACAAAGACTCAAAAGCTCCCGGACATCGATCCCCTTCCCCTCATATCTGGTAAAATTCATGGTATCATCGTCCGGGTTCAGAGCCTTCACCAGATTTCTTTTATATTGTTGTTTCAGATAGGCTTCCTCACCGTAAAGGAGATATGCCTGCTTAAATTTTCCTGTTTTAATATCTTCCTGAATATTCTTCAATCTCTGTACCCCTGTCTGATTTTCTCTGTAATCCAGTTTATACGACAACTGCCGGAAATGCAACACCCAAGCAAAAATTTGACTTTCCACCGGATTCATGCTACTGTAAACAGGTACATATTCCGGCAGATCCGTTCTGTCAGCGAAATATGTGGAAGGGAGTGTTCCATTATGGAAAAAAGAAGAAACAGCAGAACAAGCAACCTGAAGAGCGCAACCACCAAGGCCAAAGCTACCGTGAAATCAACTGTAGAAAAGATTGAAAAAACACCTGCAGCTGAAAAAACCGTTAAAGCAGTCAAAAAGGCAACAGAGACTGTAGCAGCCAAGGCACCAGAAGTAGTAGAAGAAGTTAAGAACACTGTAAAAAATCATAAGATCAGCGGCATCACACTTGAAATTTTTGAGACATCCATCACAGTTGCCGACCTTGAGGCAGCTGTTAAGAAAGATGCAGAAGCAAAGGGCCTGAAAGGCAAAGAGCTCCACATCTATGTAAATGCAGAAGAAAGAGCAGCTTACTACACTGCTGACGGAGAGGGTTCCGACGATTACAGGATCGATCTGACCACTCTGTAAGCTCCGGCGGATCTGTTCCACGATCACTTACTATGCCGGTCTGTCTGTGACATTCCGGAAACGCAAAAAAGCCATGCACAGGACATTTTCATCCGGTCCCGCTGCATGACTTTTCTTTTTTATCTTTTACTGGATCTTTTTGATCCAGTCTCTGGAGCAGCCTACTGCAGCTCTCCAGCCTTTTACCATGGCATTTCGCTTCTCGTCATCGATCTCCGTGCGGAAAATACGTTCCACATCACGACTTTCCAGTACTGCCTCCTTGCTTTCCCAGAATCCCACAGCAAGACCTGCCAGATATGCGGCACCAAGAGCAGTTGTCTCAATACATTCCGGACGTTCTACAGCCACATTACTGATATTGGCCTGAATCTGCAGGAGAAGGTTGTTTGCACTTGCTCCGCCGTCTACACGAAGAACTGCAAGGTCACTTCCTGCATCTTCCTTCATAACCTCCAGCACATCATTGACCTGATATGCAAGTGATTCCAAAGTCGCACGCACAATATGATACTTATTTACACCACGGGTCAGCCCCACGATCGTGCCGCGGGCATACTGATCCCAGTAGGGAGCTCCAAGTCCCGTAAACGCAGGCACGACGTAGCAGCCGTTTGCATCCGGTACCTTTCCCGCAAAATACTCGGTATCCGATGCGGAATCCACCAGATGAAGCTCATCACGAAGCCACTGGATCGCAGCACCAGCCACAAATACGGATCCCTCCAGAACATAAGTGATCTCTCCGTTAAGTCCCCATCCGATGGTTGTAACCAGCCCGTTATTGGAAAATACCGGTTTATCTCCTGCATTCATCAGAAGAAAGCCACCGGTTCCGTATGTATTCTTGGTTTCACCTTTCTCAAAGCAGGCCTGTCCGAACAGCGCCGCCTGCTGGTCCCCGGCAGCACCGGCTACCGGGATCCTTCCACCGAAAAAGGATGGATCTGTCTCACCATAAATCTCACTGGACTCTTTTACCTGCGGGAGCATGCATTTCGGAATATCAAGCTCCTCCAGGATCTCATCATCCCACTCCAGTGTATTGATATTGAACATCATCGTTCTGGATGCATTGGAATAATCTGTTACATGAACAGCTCCCTTGGTCAGCTTCCAGATCAGCCAGGTCTCCACGGTACCAAACAGAAGCTCTCCCTTCTCTGCTCTTTCGCGGGCACCCTCCACATTATCCAGGATCCATTTTACCTTGGTGGCAGAAAAATACGCATCAATAACAAGTCCTGTTTTCTGACGGAATTTTTCTTCCAGTCCCTTTGCTTTCAGACTGTCGCAGTATTCTGAAGTTCTTCTGCACTGCCATACGATGGCATGATAAACCGGCTGTCCCGTATTCTTATCCCAGACAATAGTGGTCTCTCTCTGATTGGTGATACCGATCGCTGCAATATCCTCTGCCGTTGCCTCAATCTGGTTCATAGCCTCTCTGGCAACAGAAAGCTGTGTGGACCAGATCTCACCTGCATCATGCTCTACCCATCCCGGTTTCGGAAAATGCTGGATAAACTCCTTCTGCGCCACACTGCGGATCCTTCCGCTTTCATCAAAAAGAATACAGCGATTACTGGTCGTTCCGGAATCCAGCGCCATAACATATTTTGCCATATAAAAATCCTCCAATACATTTCTTGGCTGCGGCTCAATGCCTCTGCAGCCTCATAATTTCCATACCTTCTGATTTGTAGTGGAAACCGCTGCTGCCCCCGCACCCAGGGCTCCCATCACATCCTCCTTATCGGAGATCAAACCGCCTGCGATCACAGGCACCTTGCTTGTTTTACATATCTGTTTAAGAATCTTCGGCATCAGCCCCGGCAGAACCTCTACCACATCCGGCAGCTGCTCATGCTGATTTCCCAGATTCTCAATATTCTTGATCGCCATGGAATCAATAAGGAAAAACCGCAGAACTGTATACATTCCAAGCTTCTTCGCCCTGTTGATCATGGATGCTTTTGTTGAAATGATCCCATCTGCATGGATATTTTTACAAATATAATCCACAGAAACCTCTTTTGAGCTTAAACCTGTGATCAGGTCTATATGTGCCATCGCGATCTTCCCCGCCTGGTGGATCCGCTCCACAATTCCCCCAATAGAACGGATATCTCCATACAGGATAAAGATCACGGTAAGCTCCTCCCTGCCCAAACAGTTCTGAAGCCCCTGCTCATCCTTTACAGCCGCTATGATCGGGTTCGCCTCGATCGCGTCCAGAAATTCTTTGTTCATCTTCTCTCTTCCTCCGCAATGTTCACACAATATCATTTTATCTCCGCGCATTATTTGAAGATATTATTCTTATTGTATCAGTTTATTGCTTCAAAGACCAGACGCATTTGCCAAATATATCTGTTTTATTTCCGGCTGTATTACAATTCTCAGACAATCTTGTTCTCTGGCAAAAGAAGGGAAGCCCCTATGGACTTCCCTTCTACAGATACATTATTTCTCAAACGGGAATTTAAACTGTGTAAGTCCGAATTCATCGCGAAGTCCGATAAACTCTTTCTGAACTGCCTCTGTCACCGGAACTCCCTTATCCTTACGATACATCCATACATCATATTCCTTCTCGCCTGCTGTGTAGATACGCTCCTGTCCAGGAGCCTTCTCGGAGCCTCTCAGGTCTCTCAGGATATCACCGCATGTTTTCTTGAATGCCTCTGCACCCATAAATGCCTCTGTGTCGATAGCAATAAAGAAATGTCCAAGATGATATGGACGGATCTTTCCTTCCTCATCCTTACCATCCAGAGCTTTCAGGAAGAGACCGGACTGAAGAGCAGCGGAAAGGATCTCAACAACAGTAGAGTATCCGTATCCCTTATATCCTCCGGTTGTCTCACCAAATCCACCGAGAGGAGCAAGTGCTGCCTGCTGGCTTCTGATCTTCTTAAGGATCTCTGCACTATCTGTAAGCTCCTCTCCTTCTCTGGAAATAACAAGACCCTTAGGAGTATCATGGTTGATACGTGCGTAGTATTCGATCTTGCCATTCTGGATAACAGATGTTGCACAGTCCAGTGTAAACGGGAACGGCTCATCTGTAGGCATACTAAATGTCAGTGGGTTGGTTCCAAGCATATTCTCAACACCAAATGTCGGTGCAACGGATGGTCTTGCGTTGGTACCGCTGATACCGATCATATTCTCTTTTGCTGCGAGACCTGTCCAATATCCTGCGATTCCATAATGGGAAGAGTTACGGACTGCAACCATACCCATGCCGTATTTATGT
>NZ_JBDGAB010000032.1:2042-41815 GCF_040910705.1 Blautia sp. RTP21359st1_E11_RTP21359_211015 | reverse complement strand
CCGTTGAGAAGGATGGTATCAACCGGTTTTGCAGGTTTCAGCTTGACACAGGTCGGGAAACCTGCACCACCCATACCAACGATTCCGGCTTCTTTTACGATCTCAATGATCTCATCCGGTGTAAGTTCGTCCAGGGCTTTATGTGGCTGTACGGATTCGTGCAGAGTATTTTTTCCGTCGGATTCGATGACAACTGCCATCACCTCACTGCCTCTTGTACCATGCATACGTGGCTCAACAGCAACTACGGTTCCGCTTACACTAGAATGTACCGGTGCGCTGATAAATCCGGCAGCTTCTCCGATCTTCTGTCCAACCTTTACTGTGTCGCCTACTTCCACGATCGGGTTGGCAGGTGCACCAAGATGCTGGGACATGGAGATCACAACCGTCTTCGGATCCGGGAATTTCTTCAGATCGATATGCTCGCTGAATTCCTTGTGCTCTGACGGATGAACGCCACCATAGTATCCGTTCAGTCTGTCCTCTCTGATAGACTTCACGTAATCATTGATCACCTTAAAGTTAACCTTGGAGTAATCACGTACCTGTACCGGCTGGTTCAGGAACTCTTCCAGACGACCCTGTTTTGCCAGTCTCTGGTAGATCTTTTCCCATGCGCAGTCCTTGTTAGGATCCACTTCACATTTTCCGTTCTTTGCTCCGCCGCACTGTCCGTTCACAAGACTCTTGGAACAGTCGACGATAGGACAGACGCCTCCGGTAATGTTCAGATAGCACTGTGCACATGCATCACAGCTCTTTTTGGTAAGTGCCATGCCGTGATGGCCTCTGTAGTTAAGGGTATTACTTGCTGCGATCACCGGCTTACCGGTCAGATCTGCAACAGTCTGGATACCAAGACCACAGGAGATCACAACTACATTCTCTGTACCTTCCGGCAGCAGATCCTGTAATTTTCTTTCTGTGTGCATCTTGTTGCACAGAAAATCGAATTTCGCACTGCCTGTGACGGTTTTTCCCTGCTCCGCAGCAAATTTCAGGAATTCCTCGCAATCCGGTTCGTCAACGGTCTCAAATTCCTTGAAACACTTGTTACAGGCGATTACAAACAGATTGTCCCTGCCGTTCAGCACTGATGCAAGCTCATCACTGCTTTTCAGCTTGTACTTAGTATAGTTTTCCAATTGCTCACCTTCCTTATAAAGATTATATCCTTATGATTATCTGCTCTTATCCGTTCCCTCCTTCTCTGCACTCCCAGGAAAGAAACAATAAAACCAAATAAATAAGTTCTTTGTTATTTGTTCAGCCCTTCGAAAATCCCTGTCCCAAAAAAGGCCGCAGTATTTCCTCTGACCGCTACAATAAATGTACCATAATTTGAACATATTATCCAGTTTTATTAGCTATTTTTATAAATTTATTCTATGATTTCATCCCAATCGTCTATGGATGTACGGATATTTGTACAACTTCTGTTATGCTGCATGCGTTAGTTATATGCAACTTATATAATTTTGTTTATAAAATATCCTTTTTATGCATTGAGCATATTGCACAAGGATTTTATCTTTAACAGGGCAGATCCGAAAGGTGTCTTTTGTCATGGGGTAAGACGCTGTCCGCAATATTCACAGGTGCTCAGACGACCTTTTATTACCTGATTCTTTGCACCGCAGCTAGGGCAGGTAACTGTAATATAGATCTTCTCATTTACGCGTCTGTTCGGTGCAGTGATCATAATATAATTTCCTTCTCTGTCTATCTGGATATTCCGGATATATCCCCCCGCAATAAATTTTTCCAGCTTTTTCACTGCACCTTTTCCCAGTTCCTGCTCAAGCTTTTCAAATGAGACGGTATTCTGGGCATAGGATTCAAACCAGCAGGCGATTTCTCCGGCTTTTTTCTTCTTTAATGCTTTTTGAATTTCCCGGAAGGTTGGATACAGAAACAGCAATCCAAGTATGATCTCTGTTGCTGCCATTCCCCAGCGCCCTTCACCAATATACTTCTCCGATGCGCCAATAGCTCCCAGGGAAAAAAGTATAAAAAAGCCACAAAGAACCCATTTCAGTTTCCCCAGTATTCCTGTTTTTTTATTTTTTTCTGTCAAAAAATCGCTCATGTCTGTTTCCTCTTTCCTATTATCCAAAATCTTATGCTATATTTGTGAATGCTCCGTCAGCTCACGCCAAACTCCCTCTGTCCGAATATGTTTCTGCATTCTGTGGATCTTCTATTTCAGTGTGGTTACGATCAGTTTACTTTCCAGTGCAGCTGCTATCAGATCCTCTTTGCAGCTGTATCCCGCCTTGGCAATCATTTCCTGAAAATTCCATCTTACCCCTGAAGCAGAGCAGTCCATTTTCCTTGCGATCTCGGAATATGACATCCCGTGAATGTACAGGCGCAGCATCTCCAGCTGTCTGGGACTGATATCACCGCTTGTGATCCAGTTAAGTTCCACCTCCGGTGCCACATCCGGAAATACATGCTCCCCATTTAACGTTCTGTAGATCACACTCCGTATTTCCTCTTCCCCGTGATCCTTATACCAGAGACTGTCTGCGCATCCGCTCTTTGCCCTTTCCAGCACCCTGGGATCGATCAGCGAAGTAACGACCAATACCTTTGTATATGGATATTTTTCCCTGATGATCTTTCCGGCACTCAGCCCATCATGATTATGAAATGTCTGCACATCCATAAGCACAAGATCAATTGCCGAGTAAGAGCAGATCTTTACAGCTTCACAGGCATCCGAAACTGTCTGAACATGTCGGAATTCCGGTTCCCGCATAATAATACTTTCAAAATACTTCTGCATGATCCTCTGATCTTCTACTATCAGTATCCGTACCATAGACTCCCATCCTTTCTGACAGCGGCATTTTTAACACCAGACAAAACTCCGGTGAAAAAGAAACCTGCATAATACATTTCTCTGACTCCGCAGCTTTTCTCAGTGCAGACAGACCACCACCTTCTTCTGCATTTTTTTCAGGTGCATCTCCATCATTCGTTATCCGGATGCTGTATTCATTTGCACCTTTTTCTATCTTCACCAGAACTGTACTTCCATGGGCATGTCTGGCACAATTTGTCACACATTCACGGATCGCTCTGTCTGTCAGCAGCCTGTAGGAGGGATGCTGAGGGAAATCCCCGCTGATCTGAACATAAATTCCAAGTTCTTCTGCATGCCTGATCGTATCCGCGCATAATTCTTCCATATTCTCAACAGAAGAATCTGTAAGAATATAGACCAGATGCTTTAATGCAGATAGCTGTTCATCCATTTTATCCTGATTTTCTTTTCTTTCCAATATCCTGCGTATTGACAGAAGGCTTCGGCCAAAATTGTCATGAACCTGCATTTTCATGGCAAGTGTCTCCTGCTCTCTTATTTTATCTCCGATTTTTTCATACATTTCCTCCAGCTTATGATTCAGGATTTCCAGCTTTTCATTATTTGCTCTGATCTTTTCACCATTGTAATAAATTTCTGATACATTAACTGCCACTGTCTGCAGATATCCTGCACAATCCGGCTCATGCAGACGATATTCCTGAAACATCCAGACGGAATCATCCGGAAAATAAAATACATTACTGTCACTGTTTAATCTGCGAAGTCCCTCTGCTTCGGATCCTCCATTTATTACTTTCCGCAATGCCTCATAATCCTGCAGATAGGAGCCTATCATTATCCTGCTCAGTTCATGCATCTTAGTGTTGCATAAAACGATCCTTCCAAGAGGATCCGAAAAACACACCCCACAGGGAACATCATCAACAGCTTCATTCACAGACCAGTAAGACAGAGAATGATGATATCTGCGTCTCTCTCTCCAGATTGCCCAGCAAAGATAAAGCAACAATACCACCATCGCTGCCATCAAAACACTGACTGGACACATCCGGAGCATTAGCTGATATGCGCTTTCCCCCTGGCAATATCTGTGATCATTCATCAGGAAACCCATAAGCATAAAAGAAACTGCAAAAACAGTCACTGCTGTTATAATTTTCTTTTTCCCGTAAAAACAGGTTATCCTGATCAACAGAAGGATCAATTCCAGAATCAGGCAGATTTCAAGAAGGATCATCAAAAAATCCTGCATTGCCATACTACATTCCGCAAAATCAGTCATCTTCCGCCTCTCTTTCTGAATACGATACATCCGATAAACCATTCGTTTTCATCTTCCTGCTGCACATTTAATTCCGGTCTTTCTGACATTAATCCCCGAAGATCTGCTTCTGCTACAATATGAACCGAGATCCGCAAAGCATCATCGATCTGCGACACACGGTAAAAAACAGACTGCATTGTATCAAACAATCGTTCCACAAGCCATTCAAAGGTATCATAGCATTTTAGTATATCATCTGCATTCAGCTGCACTTCACCATTTTCGACATAATAAGCCGCCCGGATCTTACATAATTTTAAGCTGTCACAGGATTCCGCAAGACTCTGTCTGAGATCCTCCATTGTAAGCAGATTTCCGTCTGATGCATATTGTGTCAATACCAGATTTTTTCTTCTTTTTAAATATGTACCAACAACCACGATCTTTCCCAGGATCCGGTCATAGTGTTCCCTTGACTCCGTTCTTTCCAGCTCATCCATCAGCTGTGACAGCAATTCCAGCTGCCCGGCTGTCTGATTCTGTATCATGTTCAGCAGTCGGTTCTGTTCTTCTGTTTTTCTCCGCTCAGCTTCTTTCTGATAGGTTTTCTGCAGCAGACGATTTCTGGCAGTCAGCTCCTCCTGCTGTTCCCGGATATCCTGATACTGATCCAGAAGCACCGAAATATCTTCTGACCAGAACAAATGTCCTCCTCTTATAGGAATATGGTTGATCCGGATTCCCTGTTCCTGTACAGCTGATCTGTTTATTACAATTTTACGCAGTTCCGGTGACAGCTCAGGAAAATCACCGGAATGATAATATCGCTGAAAGGAATCATCCGTAATCTCTGCATCCAGTCCTCCGGAGGTCTGGAATAATTCAAAATATCGATTGTTCGTCTGTATCAGGCCGCATAATATACATCCCTGGTAAATTGCCGCCATCAAAAGGCAGCATACCGCTGTCATATCTCCGGCAATTGTTTTGATCAGAGGCAGACGGAGTAAATTCCCGATATTCCATCCCAGAAGCAATATTCCCGGAATAACCGGCAGCCAAAATTGCTTTCTTCCCGGAATCCTGCTTTTTCTGATCAGCATAATTTCCATCCATATCAGGCAAAATATGATCCATCCCTGGATCACTATAAAAAGAATCCCATAGCTGTAATCTCTATCTGAAAGCGGCGGCTGCCCGGAAAACCGAAACACCAGCTGATGCAGATCATTTGTAAAAACACTGATGATCAAAACCACCGCAAAAGCAAGCAAGGCAATAATTTTTCTGACTGTTTTCTCTCCATCCTTTTCCCCTAGAAACATCGCTGCTGCCAGTCCAAGGACCGGGATCAGGATCATCGGGATATAATACAGATACCAGCAGATATGTTCTCCAAGCGGATCATGAAAAATATGAAATTTTACTGTCCGCACAAAAAACCAGAATACCATCAGACAGCCAATTGCAGTCAGACATCTGCGCGTTTTTCTATGCACTACATGCTTTTCCAGATAAATCACCCAGGCACAATACATTCCCAGATAAATACAGTTACGACACTGATCTGCGAGATTTCTCATAAAAACATTTTCCAGTCTTCCCAGCCTGCAGAAATACGCCAGAAATACACTTATCAGGATTCCTCCATACGACAGTGCCCTTTTTTTATTGTATGTCATGAAAATTCCTCTCTCGTTAATACACCTCTGTGATAAGTATACTATAAAACTCTATTTTATTATATAGTTTTCAGAGAAATCATCCATTCTCAACCCCTGTTATCACAAACAGAGTGAACAATTCTGTCCACTCTGTCTATCATCACTCAAAATGGTCTTGGCTGGCCACAGTATTCGCAAAACCTTCCGGTATTCTCTGCACCGCACTGACATTTCCATAAACTGCCGGGCTGCTGCATTCCGCTGTTCATGTTCATCCCGGACTGCTGCATTCCGCTGTTCATGTTCATTCCGGGCTGCTGCATTCCATTGTTCATGTACATCCCGGACTGCTGCATTCCGCTGTTCATGTTCATCCCGGGCTGCTGCATTCCAGCCGCATTTGGTGTCAGGGCGGCTATGATCTGATGACCTGTCTGCTCCACTTCCATCAATTCGCCTCTGTTATCGCTGCTTATGGAAAAAGTATTCAGACGAAAATCCATATCATCAAACCATGGAGTTTTTACCTTAATACGCATAGTATAATCAAATTCATACTTATATACCGGTGGCTGATAGCTTACGGTTTCTCCATCCTTTGTTGTATATGTTTCCTCGTTCTGCTGTCGCTCTACATCAACTCTGCACTGCACAACAGCGGATAAAGGAACTATATCCGGATTTTCATTGACATCCAGCTTCCGTGCAACAGTAAAATTCCCCTTATTGTCATCAATAAAAACATTGTAATTTCTGGTATTGATCTGACGTGTTATACAAAAATCCATTACGGCTTTTTTGTTTTTTTCACGATATTCCAGTTGACGTTTTATATCCTCTACCGTACTGTGCCGCCGGTCTTCAAACCATGGTGACAATTTTTTTGCACAATCCTTACACAGATTTCCGTCATCCAGTTTTCTGTTGCCTAATAAACCTATTTTCTCTCCGCAGATATCACAGATCTTCTTATCAAATAATCCCATACCCAATCCTCCTTCTTTTTATATTTGTGTTTTTGTTTATCTACATTATGCGTGAATGCTTCGCCATTTGCACTAGCATCTCTGACAGTAACTGAATTCATCTTCATATCAATGTCAGGATCATAAGGCTCGTATCTGAAAATCCTGTCTGTTTCTATATGTTCAGGATATGCCGTATGGGATACTCTCTGCCAGACACAACCGTCCCGAGGATGTCAAGTCATTGCTACAAAAAATATGCGGCTTTTTTGCCACGAAAATGGCTTAAAACCGCATATTTCTGTATAGAGGACGTTATATAATTGTCACAAAGTAGGTGGGGAGGATGTAACGTCATTGCTAGAATTATTCCTAATTCTGAAAAGGTATTTGTACCGGTGATTTAGGCGAACAAATTATTTGCCCATTATTACTATATCTATCGGACTTTGTTACCTTAACATAATGAATAAGCTCCAGTATTTTTCTTTTATTGTCTCCACTTTGTATAAGCTGCTGCCATAATGCTCTTTCTTTTGTTTCTATACCTTTAGGTATTTTTTGTCGTCCAGGAGAAACAATAAAAGCATGCTTTTCAATATTATTCGCAACTATCACTTTTAAGTCATCATCTTTCTTCAAGAACTTAATTGTGTCAATAATTTGGTCATACGGATTATAGCCCTCTTTAACAGATATATTTGCACCTTTAAGTTCTATAAAACATGTTTGCAATACCTTTTGACAATATATTAAAAAATCACACTTTTGTTGATCTTGTATATTAGGTATCAATTTTCCATCTGGCTCTGTCAAATATACTTCTTCATCACAAACCTCTATTGGCATAATTGAATTTTTATCAGACTTTGAATCTTTTAGAGTTCTTTTTTCTCCATTTTTTAAGCACTCAAAATTATCCGTATATTTTCCTAATGCTAATTTATTTGGCTCCTTTTTCTTATTTTCCTTGTATTTATTTTTTCCTTTATTTTTTCCTTTATTTTTTTTCGCCATTTGCTTCTCCTTACAGCACATCATTTTCTGACATTAGCAAATAATATAATTCCATATATTTTTCATTTACGCTGTCAGAAATTTCATCAATCATTTCCGTATTTAATTCTTGAAGTTCCTCATTAATTAAGTTTAAAATACTTTTATCTTTATTGATTTTTAATGCTGTAACTTTTTGTGGATCAATCTCACAATTACTATCAATTATGTCATATACTTTTTTTGAATACGTAGAATTCTTCTCAATCACCTTCCCAGCACAATACAACGTGTTGACCGATGTTAAAATATACGGACTGTGTGTTGTAATCAAGATTGAGCTATTGTTAATATTCGCAAAATATGAAATAAATTCCACTACCTTACTTTGTAAGCTTGGATACAAATGTGCTTCTGGTTCTTCAATAATTACAAATGCTTTTTCCTTTTTTAACATTAAAATATACAGTTGATTAAGTAACCATAAAACCTCTTGCTGACCAGATGATGCGAAATTAATTGGTATTTTTTCACTATGTTCCTCTTCATCCTCAACAACAATATATTCTTTTCCTGCATTATAAAGATAATCGCCTTTCAAATCTGAAATTAACATTTCCGCAGTTTTAGTTACATCAAATCTTCGTTCGCCGTCAGGATAGCGTTTATGAACATTTCTAATTCCATCCTCAAAAACTCTATGAATATTATCAATAACCTGCATAAATTGCCTTGTTATCAAATCCAAATTATCATTTTCTAATAACGATCTATTGTTGACTAATAAAGTCAGCATACTACGTCCAGCAGGGATATAGTAGGTTTCTTTATAATCATCAAAAATCTTATTTACACTGTTTTTAAAATTATCATAATTGCGAAGTCTTTCCTTACTTGCATATGCCAAACTAATAGTTGTGGTTTCTGGCTTTTGCTCGAAAAGTTCTAATGCTTCTTTTTCTAAGTCTTTTAGCGTTTGTGTTAATTTAGGCGAATAACGAACACTTATATATTTTCGTTTTCCGTTTTTATTCAATTTTACATCAAGCCATATCCCCGATGCATATTCATATTTTAAATATAATCGTTTATCTAAATCCCAACTATATCCAAATAAAGAAATGAAAATTGATTTTAACTCTTTCTTTAACACT
Source organism: Blautia sp. RTP21359st1_E11_RTP21359_211015 (assembly GCF_040910705.1). Taxonomy (NCBI): domain Bacteria; kingdom Bacillati; phylum Bacillota; class Clostridia; order Lachnospirales; family Lachnospiraceae; genus Blautia; species Blautia sp. RTP21359st1_E11_RTP21359_211015. The sequence continues at coordinate 32,933 of NZ_JBDGAB010000032.1, read as the reverse complement.
TTATTAAACCCATCACTAACATCATTGCCATTGTATAATGCTGTATCGTACACTTGACACAAATAGTCCGTCAAAGTAGATTTTATGATTCTAAAAAAATATATAGCTTTTGCCACAGTACTTTTTCCTGTAGCTTGTTCACCTATAAGTAAATTAAAATCTTTGATATCCATTTCCAGTTCTTGTACTGGTCCCAAATATTTAATTTCTATTTTTTGCATATTCCACCTATACCTTCTACATATACTCTTTCAACAAACCTAATCATTTCCTTCATTATAATAAATACTACTACTACTTTGCAATATCTTTACTAAATTTCCACTTCACCTCCACTCTCCCATCATCATACACATATATTCCCTGCACATATTCTTCCAACATTTCTCGTGTCAGCTTTTCATAGCCTAAATACTTCAACATCTGCTCCACTGGAACATTCTTTTTCATCAGGATTTCTTTCTCACCATTTATCAGTTCTTCCAGTTCCTGTACACGTTTCTGCAGTCGTTCTCTTTCTTCTTCCAACTGCTTCTTGACTTCCATAAACTGGTTCTGGTTCATCTGTCCTTCGTGATACTTCTCATAGTTCTGACGGTTCTGAATCTTTATCTGCTCCTGACACTTTTCACAATCTGCACTTTCCGTCTTATAGACTTCTATGCTGTCCGTATGCTGTTTTCTCATAGATTGCTGCATCTGTTCTTGGCTGATATTCTGACGTAAATATGCCTTAATTTCTGCCAGCACAATATGCTCCAGCATTTTGTTATCCGCTTTTCCGGCAAAACATCCTGTATCTTCTTTTCCTTTACTGTAAGCGCAGCTATAAAGGATATGACCATGAACCGGACTGCTTGAAGTCAGACTTCTGCGACAATTTCCACACTTCACCTAGCCACCTAACAGTGTTGTTTCCCTGTCAAATTTACTTTTCTTTGTGTATCTGATCTGCAGGGACTGTGCTTTTTCAAAAACTTCTTTTGATACGATCGGCTCATGGTGATTTTCCATCACTTTCCACTGATTTCTCGGCACTGCTACTTCTTTCCCTGTTCCGGGATTTGGAATCTTGGTCTTTCCATAGACCATACAGCCTATATAAGTCTTATCATCTACAATCTTCCGTATCATATCACTCGTCCACTGTAATCCTCTTGATGTAGCTTTCTTGCTGTCTGATTTCTGTCGTCTACTCATGGACTGCAAGGGAGTCAGTACCCCCTCTTCATTGAATAACTTGCAAATTTCCATCTTGGAATACCGCTGGTTGGTCAGTTCAAATACTCTGCAGATTACTTTCGCTTCGTCCTCTACAATCACCAGTTCTTTCTTATTTTCAAGATTAATTCAATACCCATAAGGTGCAGAACCACAGCAATCCTCGCCTTTTCCACGTCTAGTGCTGACTGCCGCTTTTACCTTTACGGACTGGTCTTTCACATAAAAATCTGCAATCAGTCCTTTAAACTGTACTTCGCTGTCCGAACTCTTTCCTTTATAATCTTTAGAATCATATTGGTCTGAAATAGAAATGAATCGTACTCCAAGAAATGGAAAAATCTGTTCCAGATAAGTTCCCATATCAATATAATTTCTAAAATCTTTTACCACAATACACTGCACAAACGCCATAGAATCGATCAACTCCAGTTTTCGGAAAGTAACCAAGAAAGGCTCTTTCCAAAATTAGGATTCGGTAATGAAAGCATTATATTTGCGAATTACGGAGCTTTACAAAAAGCGAAATGGTCGATTAGTTTCGAATTGGGCTATAGTAAGAAACCAGCTCTCCATGGACGATTAAATTCAAGCACGGATACTGAAATACGAAAATTTCTAATGGAATTCAGAAGGATTTTTATGAGTAAATATTATGACTATTTTGAAGAACAGGAACATAATTCAGGTGAAATAACAATGGATAACGCTCATGAATGAACTTCTTACCTGCTATCAGTATCTCAAAGAGCACGATATGTTGCTTCTATATAAAGCTTATCGCAATGGTGAGGAACTTCCTTTTGATTAGTAGATGCAAAATAGCGGTCAAAAAATGACCGCCAAAAAATATAAATTTACACACTTTACTTGACAAACTCTGTTCACAACGCAGCTACATTACTAAGAGCTGAAATATATTCACCTATCATTTGTGGCTGCTTGTTATTACATTTAAATTCTACCCACTCAGTCTCATCCGGCAATTTTGCAAGCTCTCGTACCAGACTTCTCAAATATTCTACTAATCTTATTGCCATAACATCACATACTTTTTTTCAATCTACTGAGATAACCCATAAACTACTTTCAGACTCAATGCGCTGATTATTTAATATTTTTCTTTCTACGAACATTTCTTTTATTGGGGTTATTAGTGGTAAGATTCCCAATCCATATTTCCTCTTGTTCATCCCAACTTCCAACATAGTATATCGGAAATTTCTTCTTCTGTTTTTCTAATCTTTTTATAATGTCATAATTTTTTATTCTTCCATTTTTCCCCAAATCTATCTTCATATTTCCTTTTTTGATAATTGCTAATTGTGAACAGTCTTGTTTCAATTTAATTTCAACTTTTCTTTCAGGTAAATACTGCAATAAACTTGAATTCAACGAAAATGTACCATCTTGAAAAATACTTATCACCAAATTATTTTCTCGCTTTCTTAAATTTGAAATAGTGATAAAATCAGAAAAATCATATTTTGAAACAGTATTATCCTTTTCTTTCACATTCTCTTCTTTCCATATATATACGCCCCTTCTCACATTAATTAAAGCAGGATTTTCCTTCTTTAAGCTAAATAATGCATTTCTAAGCGCACTTGAACCTTTATCTATTCTCACCTTATGTTGCTCTACATATAATTTTATTTCATCAACAGTTCTTTCCACCCCTACTTTAGTTTTCATATATTCTATAATACCTTCTTTTATCATCATTTGCTGTGATTCTTCCATCTTATTTTTCCTTCCTGTAAACAACAATTTCAGAGATATTTACACTGTAAATATCTGCTATAACCCCTAAATTTTGCAAGCTTGGTGGATTTTTCCCATTTATATAATTTCGAATCGCACTTTTTGATAGCCCTGTTATTTGAGATAAAGTCAATACCGTATCTCCTTTTTCGTCCATTAACTTTTTAATTCTCTTTCCTGTTTGAACTTTATCGACTTTCATTTCATCTGCTATCATTAGTCTTCTCCTTACGTTTTTATTATCTAATTTTAATTATAACGAACGTTTAAACTAATTCAAGTACAAGTTTACTTCTAAGTCTAACATTTGTTTAGGAGTTTTAATATAAACTTCGCTCCACTCTCTACCACAACATTTAACTTTCACATATGAGGGAGACTTTTGGCTGTACATAAAATCCCCGAGGATGTCAAGTCATTGCTACAAACTTTTTTGCCACTTTTTCCTCGATTTTTCCCATAAAACCGTTGTTTTGGAACAGAGGACGTTATATTGTTGTCACAAAATCAGCAGGGAGGATGTAACGTCATTGCTACAAGTTCAGTAGTAGTGGACGTTACATTATTGCTACAAATCAAGCCAGTGATTTCCATTCCACCTCCACTCTCCCATCATCATACACATATATCCCCTGCACATATTCTTCCAGCATCTCTCGTGTCAGCTTTTCATAGCCTAAATACATCAACATCTGCTCCACCGGAACATTCTTTTTCATCAGGATTTCTTTCTCACCGTTTATCAGTTCTTCCAACTCCTGTATACGTTTCTGCAATCGTTCTCTTTCTTCTTCCAACTGCTTCTTGGCTTCCATGAACTGTTTCTGGTTCATCTGTCCCTCGTGATACTTCTCATAGTTCTGACGGTTCTGAAGCTTTATCTGCTCCTGACGTTTTTCACAGTCCGTACTTTCCAGCTCATAGGCTTCTATGCTGTCCGTATGCTGTTTTCTCATAGATTGCTGCATCTGTTCCTGGCTGATATTCTGACGTAAATATGCCTTAATTTCTGCCAGCACGATATGCTCTAGCATTTTGTTATCAGCTTTTCCGGCAAAGCATCCTGTATCTTCTTTTCCTTTACTGTAAGCACAGCTATAAAGGATATGACCATGAACCGGACTGCTTGAAGTCAGGCTTCTGCGACAATTTCCGCATTTCACATAGCCACCTAACAATGTTGTTTCCCTGTCGAATTTGCTTTTCTTGGTGTATCTGATCTGCAAGGACTGTGCTTTTTCAAAAATTTCTTTTGATACGATCGGCTCGTGATGATTTTCCATCACTTTCCACTGATTTCTCGGTACCGGTACTTCTTTCCCTGTTCCGGGATCTGAAATTTTTGTCTTTCCATAGACCATACAGCCTATATAAGTTTTATCATCCACAATCTTCCGTATCATATCACTCGTCCACTGCAGTCCTCTTGATGCAGCTTTCTTGCTGTCTGATTTCTGTCGTCTGCTCATGGACTGCAAGGGAGTCAGTACCCCCTCTTCATTAAATAACCGACAAATCTCCATCTTGGAATACCGCTGATTTGTCAGTTCAAATACTCTGCGAATCACTTCTGCTTCGTCCTCTACAATCACCAGTTCTTTCTTATTTTCAGGATTGATTCGATACCCATAAGGTGCAGATCCACAGCAATACTCACCTTTTCCTCGTCTGGTACTGACTGCCGATTTTACCTTTACAGACTGGTCTTTCACATAAAAATCTGCGATCAGTCCTTTAAACTGTACTTCGATGTCGGAACTCTTTCCTATATAATCTTTAGAATCATATCGGTCTGAGATAGAAATAAATCGTACTCCCAGGAATGGAAAAATCTGTTCCAGATAAGTTCCCATCTCAATATAGTTTCTGGCAAAACGTGAAAAATCTTTTACCACAATACACTGCACTTTATTCTCCCTAGCAAGTTCCAGAACCTGCTTAATTGCCGGACGCTCCATACTGGAACCAGAATATCCATCGTCGTAGAACTCCTGAAATGGCATAGAAGCCAGTTCCGGGATATTGGAAATATAATCTTTTACCAGTTTTCTCTGATTGATAATGCTGTTACTTTCTCCCTCTGAATCATCTTCCATGGAAAGACGGTAATATCCAATAATCAGTTTCTGATCACTCATGTTCTACCGCCCCCTTAAACCCGAAGTTGATTTCCAGTCTGCCATCACCATACAGATACATACTTTCAATCAAGCCCTCCGCAAGTTCCGCATTGATTCTGGTTGTCCCATCCAGTTCCAACAGACTTCGTAAAAATCTGGCTTCTTTTTTCTGTTGTTTTTCCAGCTTTCGTATGGTCTGCTCCAGAGACTTCTTTCTCTCTTCACAAAACTCTTTCCAGTTATTACGGTCATCTTTCATTTCTATATAGGCTTCTTTGGAAAATTCACCCTCTTTATATTTCATAAACGCCTGTGCCAGTTTTTCTGAACGTCTTTCCATATCTGCATCCAATTTTCTGATCTCAGTTTGAATCTCATTGATTTTGGAAAGAAATACCGCACTGCTTATAGCAGACATATCCTTTTTCCGCAATCCAGATAACTGAAACTGTCTGGTTAGCTCCGAACGGACAATTTTCTGCAGCTTCTCTTCGGAAATAGATTTGTGACTACATTTTCTTTCATCCCGATACCAGGCAGCATTGCAAAAGTAATACACATTGCCTCTGTATCTACGTGTACACATTTTCCGCTTACAATCACCACAATAGAATACATTGTAAAATGCTCTTTCATCATCTTCCCACCCTGCAGTAGTTTTTGTTGCTTTCTGTTGTGCTGCTTTTAGCCTGACCTGTGCTTTTTCAAACAATTCTCTGCTAATAATTGGCTCATGGGCATTTGGCGTAATAATCCACTGGCTCTCGTCCAATATGTCACACCATTTTTCACCTCTTTGAAATCTGGATTCATATTTTCTCTGAACCAGATCGCCATAATAATTATTCCGGTTCAGCACTGCACGTATCGAAGAATTTCCCCACTGATGAAGGTTCTCTCCGTCCTGACAGTACACATGACGATATAGGTTATAATCTGAAATCCGATGTACCCTATCCTCAAACAGCCTGTCAATAATGCTCTGTACGCCATCTCCCGAAGCATATTCTTCAAAAATCCTGCGGACAATCTTTGCAGCTTCCGGTTCCACCATCAACTTATAAATTCCATTTATCTTTTCCACACAATATCCATATGGAGCTGTAGATCCCACATACTCACCATTTTTCTGTGCAATACGTTTCGCTGCCCGTTCTTTTGCGGAAATGTCTTTCGCATAAGCATCATTCACCAGATTCTTGATATTCATGGATAATTCCTGATTCTTGGCATCCGGTGCAAATGAATCATAGTTGTCACATACAGAAATAAACCGCACTTTCATAAAAGGAAGAATCTTTTCCAGATAGTTGCCAGTTTCGATATAATTTCTTCCAAATCGTGAGAAATCCTTTACCAGAATACAGTTTATTTTACCTTCCCTGACATCATTCATCATCCGTTCAAATCCCGGTCTGTCAAAATTTGTTCCGGTTTTTCCCAGATCAGAATAAATGTTATATACAGCAATTTCATACTCTCTGTTCGGATTTTCATTGTGCTTCTGAATGAACTCTTTTATCAGCGTAACCTGTGTTTCAATAGGTTCTGACTTTTTTTCATCACTGTCTACGGATAATCTGACATAAATTGCAGCCATACATACCGGAATCCCAAGAACTTTCTTCTCTGTGTTTTTCTTATATCTTTTTGCTGTCCTTGCCATTTATCCCACCTCTTTCCTGCACTCTGTCCGGTGTTCCGCATAAAACCGTCTTATGACTTTCATTTTCTCAATCATATCCTGATAACGGATATGAATTTTGATCTGTTTGTTTTCATAAATATAGATTTTATCTACAGTCAGTGCCAGCAATGTGCGATCCAGTTCTTTGATTTCCAGTGATTTCTTCCAGTCCTCCAACTGAACAGTTGCAGACACTCCACCCTCAAACATTTGCTTTACCAGTTTTTTCTGGTTTTCAATCATCTGCTCCAGTTCTTCACATTTTCTTCCGTAACTTTCCCGAAAATCATCGAACTCCTCTTTGCTGATCAATCCCTCTTTCAAGTCATCACCCAAAGATGCTTTCAGGCTGTAATAACGGTTATATTCTTCCTGCAACTTACTAATCTGCGTATCATAACCGATTACCTGATCGTAACTGACTTTCATTTCACAAAGTTCTTCCATAATCATCTGATAGTCTACGAAAAGTGCCGTATATGCCTGAATCTCTTTCAATACAATCCTTTTCAGCACCTCTTCCGGAATACTGTGTCTGGTGCAATCTCCACCTTTATTTTTTGTCTGGCAAATATAAAAGGCTTTTTTCTTTCCCTTATACTGATTTACCCTGCGTATCATCGGTGTATGGCAATCTCCGCAAAATACAAAACCCGAAAAAAAGTTTGCACTGTCCGATGTTTTCGATGCCCTGCCATCATACTGAAGTAGCTTCTGCACCACATCAAAATCATTCTGCCTGATTATTGCCGGATGCGTATTTTCTACTTTCACCCACTCTGATTCTGGCTTATCCAGACGTTGCTTTACCTTATAGCTGATTCGTTCCTGCTTGCCTTGCACCATGTTTCCAATGTAAACCTCGTTGGTCAGAATCCTTTTAATCTGCACTGCCGACCATTTCGGTGTGTCTGAGCTGTGAAATCCAGAATTGTAATTCTCGCCATTTGCCTTTTTATATTCTTTTGGCGACTGCACATGACGTACATTCAGTTTTTCTGCGATTGCTCCAAGACTGAATCCATCAATTTTCCACGAAAATATTTTTCTTACAATATCTGATGCATAAGAATCAATCACCAGACAATTCTTATTCTCTGGATCTTTGCAGTAACCATACGGGGCAAACGCTCCAATAAATTCACCTTTTTCACGTTTGATTTTCTGGTGGCTTCGCACTTTACCGGAAATGTCCCGACAATAGCTTTCATTTACGAAATTTTTGATTGGAACTACAAATGACTTCTCTGAAAAATCTGCTGTTTTACTGTCAAACTGGTCTGTAACTGAAATAAAACGCACATTTAAAGCCGGGTAGGTCTTTTCGATCCATCGCCCGGCTTCTATATATTCTCTTCCGAATCTGGATAAGTCTTTTACAATCACGCAATTTACTTTTCCAGCTTCTATATCAGTTGTCATTCGTTTAAACTCAGGTCGATCAAAATTTCCTCCTGAGTATCCGTCATCCACATATATATCAAAGATCTGAATATCCGGCTGGCTTTTTACAAAGCTCCGAAGTAACTCTCTCTGATTTGCAATGCTGTTGCTCTCTGACTTCGCACCGCCCTCTTCCATATCATCTTTCGATAATCGAAGATACAATGCAGCATCGTATATATCTGGCATATTCATTTGCATCTGTTCCATTTTACATCGCTCCCAACTTACTTATTCCATTGAATTTGAAGTCAGAAACCATGTATCACGTTCATTTTCCCTGACCTCACATTAACATAACATCTGTACCTTTGCAAGACATTTTAATACATCAACTCCGTCCTTTTTCTCAGATAATCACTAATGGCATCTGTGGCATCCATTTCTCCTGTCATCTCCACAACCACTACATATCCTTCATTCATGTGAGCATACGGCTGATCGCCGGATTTATCCAGAAAAGTTTCCACTTTCTCAGAAATAGCTTTATCCATATCAGGAATTAAATCTTCAATGTCCTTTAACTGCTCCAGATCAACACTAGAATCTATTACCGACTGATTCACCATGATGCTCACCTCTTTTCCAACATATTCTTTGTATCAGTTGTCCTATACCTACAATTTTCTCAATCACATCACCTTACCTTTCACATTTTGTTCTCAAATTTTATCTATTACTATGGCATTGCATATTCTGTTCGGCGTGTTGGCTTCCATTTGTATAACCCGTTGTCAACGTCACAGTCAACCTCTATCAGAGTATTTCTGAATACTGCCAGCTTCTTCGCAAGCCTACCAGTCGTTTCCGGAGTATCTTCGACGCTCGCCCATAAAATCATTTACAGGGTTATGGCATCTGTGAGATCAGATTATACAGCTCATGTAATTTTCAAGGTACAAAAGAGTTTTTTTGAATATCCTTTCACTTATTACAGCCTGGAAACACCAAAATGTTGTTCACTTCAAAAAAATCCTCTCACTAATAAAGCCTGACAGAAGGATTTTACCAACCTCATTTTGCAATAATTTGCAAAAAGTATTTATCCTCATCTGTACATTCGCTTTCATGCGAACCTTTATCGTACTGTTATTTTAATTCGCATTCATGCGAATGTCAAGTGTTTTGTTCGCTTCAATGCGAATCTTTCTGTTTACATTCACTGTTTTTGGTAGTAAAATGGATTTATCAAAAAGAAAGTGGGAAATCTGATATGACAATCGGTGATAAAATAAAAAAAATCCGGACATTCCGGAATATGACACAGGCAGAACTTGGTGCTGCCCTCGGTTGGGGCGATAAAGGTGCAAATCGTCTTGCCCAATATGAAACGAATTACCGGGTTCCCCGCAAAGATCTGGTAACTGAAATGGCTAAGATTCTGGACGTAAACCCACTGACACTACATGAGCCAACCACGATGGACGCCTCTGAACTGATGGAAATTCTGTTCTGGATTGATGAATTTAACCCAGCAGCTATTAATCTCTTTCAGTTAGAAACCTATCCGGGTAAAAAATGCAATTCCAGTGAGGGTACCGCTGTCCGTTATCATGATTCTGATAACTGGCCGGCTCATCCACCTGTTGGTATGTGGTTCAATTATGGAGTTCTCAATGATTTTATGAAAGAATGGCTTCTCAGAAAAGAAGAATTGAAATCCGGTAAAATTACCAGAGATGAGTATTTTGAGTGGAAAATTAACTGGCCACAGACCTGTGATGGGTGTGGGAAATATGAGCCGAAAAGGCAATGGCGATCTGCAAATGCAGAACTTAGTGAAACTTAGCAAAACTTAAATTTATTATGTTTTTTCTCTTTAACCAAAGAAAAAAGCACTGAAAACCATCAGTCCAACGGTTTTCAGTGCTTTTTTCATATTGCTCTATTGAATTTTCCTCATTCCACCTATACAAGTGAAACTTAGAGAAACTTAAATTAAATCTCTTTCAGACAATTCAATTTGGATATTCACCAACTGTGGATTATTTCTCAGTGGGCCAGTTTCCAGCTTACTGCCTGCTGCCTTGCATCCACAAATCTCTTATAAATGCCTTCCTGCTTCATTAGTTGCTCATGTGTTCCCTGCTGTACAATTCTTCCTTTGTCAACAACCACAATCTGGTCTGCATGTCTGACCGTTTTTAATCTGTGAGCAATCATAATAATCGTTTTTTCCTTTGTAAGTGCATCTACTGCATCCATCAGCTCCTTTTCATTCTCTGGATCAACATTTGCCGTTGCTTCATCCAATATGACGATTGGCGCATCCTTCATAATCGCTCTGGCTATCGAAATACGCTGTTTCTCACCGCCGGAAAGTGTGGCTCCACCTTCTCCAATCACTGTGTCGTACCCATCCGGAAGTTTGCTGATAAAATCATGACAGCACGCTTTCTTCGCCGCTTCCACCACTTCCTCATGACTTGCATCCTGACGTCCGAATTTAATATTATTCTCAATGGTGTCTGCGAACAAATACACCGACTGAAATACAAATGAAAAATTACGCATCAGACTGTTCATGCTGTAGTCTTTTACATTCACACCTCCAAGTGTCACTTCCCCGGAATCCACATCCCAGAACCTGGCAATCAGATTGCAAAGTGTTGATTTTCCTCCACCAGATGGTCCAACGATTGCTGTCGTCGTTTTCTGCGGAATAGAGAGCGATATATCATCAATGATCTTCCGTTTGTCATAAGAAAACGAAACATTAGAAAGTCTAATATCGTAATTTTCCGGCTGTATTTCTTTACCGTCGATATCCATGGTATCCAGCTCCAATATTGCATTTGCTTTATCTACACATACGCTTACCACATGTAAAAGAGATGAATAATTTCCTGCACATTCCAGACTGGCATAAAGCATAAATGCTGAGATTGTCATACCAATTGCATAGACCGCACTCATAGTTCCATTAATATAAAAATATGCACTGCATGCTACGATTACTGCACCTGTGGTTTTTGTTATGACGCTTTGCAGAAAATGATAAGGGACAAACAACATCTCCATCTTTGTATTAATCTTTTCGCATGCTTCATTTGCATCATTTAATCTTTTTGCCTGTTTTCCAAGCAGGTTGTATGATTTTACTTCTGATATTCCCTGCAGATACTCCATGATCTGATTTACAAGCTCTGTATCGCATACCACTTTTTGCTCTGAATCGTTTTTCCCTGCATTCTGCATCACAGCATTTACACCAAAGAAAATAAGCACTCCTGCTGCAGCTGTCAGTCCAATTCTCCAGTCAAAAAGAAACAGCATAAGAATGATCATGGATGTTTCCAGAATTCCCTGCATGGTCAGCATAACCACTCTCGCAGCTACATCGCCAAGTGTTTCCATTGTATTCGTCGTAATAGAAGAAATTTCCCCGATGCTGTTGGCATTAAAATATCCCATCGGCAGATAGCGCAGATGCTCTGCAATCTTGATTCTCATAAAAGCACTCGCATTATATCCTCCTTCTGTCTGAAGCACTGTAGAGTATCTCTTACAGATGACATCAACTACAATTGCAATCACCATGATCGCAATTGAACCACCAATATATTTTCCTATTGGTTTTCCACTCATCAAACCAATCAATATGTACATAATAGCCGGTATCTTCATTGCTGAAGCGAGAGCCTCTATAAGTCCGATCACTATCGACAGTTTAAATTTATTACCATTTTCCCTACCTGAAAAACGAAAGAATTTTGCCAGAATTCCAAACATATCATTCTCCCTCCTTCACCGTATCTTTTACAGAAATATGGGCATCCCACATTTCCTTATAAAGCGGGCATAACATCAGTAGTTCCTCATGTGTACCATGTGCTGTTACATTTCCATCATTTACGACAAAGATCTGATCACTGTCCTTAACGGTAGAAAGCCTGTGTGCGATTACGATCAGTGTCTTCCCTGCTACCAGTTTTGCAATAGAATTCTGCAGAATCGCCTCATTTTCCGGATCCGTATAAGCAGTTGCCTCATCAAGAATTACAATCGGAGCATCCTTCAGCATTGCCCTTGCAATGGAGATACGCTGCCTCTCTCCTCCTGACAGATGTCCTCCTGCACCTCCTACAACCGTATCAAATCCGTTCTCAAGCTGCATGATAAATTCATAGCATCCGCTTTTCTTTGTCACCTCGATGATCTGTTCATCTGTAGCCTCCGGATTTCCCTGTCTAATATTTTCACGTACCGTTTCATTGAACAGATAATTATCCTGTGCAACATATGCAATTTTCCGATTAAAATCTGCAAGCGACATTTCTTTGACATCAACTCCACCGATTTTAATACTTCCGGAATCCACATCCCACAAGGACGCAATCAGCTTTGCGATGGTTGACTTTCCGCTTCCGGAAGGTCCTACGATTGCATTTACCGTTCCTGCTTTTAGCTCCATAGTTACTCCATGCAGAATCTCTTTGTCGTGATAACCAAACCTGACATTTTCAAGTGTAACGGAGTTATCTTTTGGAACACTTTTACTTTTCTCTGGACGTTCAAGCTCCGGCTGTTCCAGAATTCCTGCCACTTCACCAACAATCACTCCGATCTTGCCAAGATCATCTGTATAGGAACCCACTGTGATCAACGGTCCAACGATTCCAAGTGATAAAATAATGCAGATGACAAAATCTGAAATCGCAAGTGTTCCATTGGCTACATAATGTGCCCCAAACGGCAATACCGTAAGAAGCGTATAAGGTGTGACCACCATCATCAGTCCATGAAAGATCGAGCACCGTTTCATCCAGGAAATAAAGGAATCTGCATATTCAAAAGCCGCCTTTGTAAATTTGGCATAAGAACTTTCTGTCTTTCCAAATGCCTTGATCACTTCGATTCCGTCAATATATTCCACTGCCGCATCATTCAGATCTTTTGTTGTCTGAACCGTTCTCTCGAAGCTTGGTTTATAATCCAGCATCATTCCAAAATAGGAAAGAAATCCCACTATAACCGGCACCAATGACCAGAGTGCCAGTCTCCAGTCTGTCAGGAAGAAATAAATCAAAATCACAATCGGTGCCAGCAGATTGGACGTGAATTCCGGGACAATATGCGCCAGTGTTGTCTCGATACTGTCGATTCTTTCCACCATAATATTTTTAAATGTACCGGAAGGTGTGTCTTTCACATAGCCAAGAGGTACCCGCGCCAGCTTGTCACAGCAGGATTTTCTTATATTTGCAAGTACTGCAAACGTTGCTTTATGTGACAATGCTGTCGAAAGTGAATGAAGCAGTTCTGCAATGATAAACGATAATGCAATCAGAACCGCTTTTGCAAGATATATTTCAAACTCCTTTTCACCATTTAAAAACAGCTTTACTATATCTGCAATAATAAAATACGGCAAAATCTTAAAAATCACATTTCCGATTGCAAGTAACACACTCCATACATAGGCAATTCTTTTTTGTCCGGCCCATGTCAGGATCCAGCTGATTGCCGACTTCTTTTTTTCTTTCACATTCGTTCACTCCTTACTTTGGTTTTATTGTTGTTTCTTTCATTAGTTTATTCTAACTCATATATAATAAAATAGGTGGCTTACTGGCATTAGCCACCTGACTTACATTAGTTATACCGGGAATTCAATATTCCACAATCGTTCCCAGCCACCTGTATTGAATTCTTTCAGCTGATGCACATTTTTCTTTGCAGTCTCCCTGTCTATATCATGCTCAATGATCTGAAATACTGATGAAAAAAATCCCGTATAGATCATATGCATAAGGCTTTCCTCTACAATCGGTATTTTCACACCGTTCTCTTTCATCTTTTCCATATATTTCAGGCTGGACTTCATTTCCCGTTCTACCATATTGTGTATGAATAGTTCAAATTTTCCACTGTCTCCACATTTCAACAATAATCTGAAATTATCATAATGATCATAAATATAATCAACCATCTGCTCCATTCCATCACTGGATGTATACGACATATTCCTTGTCTGATCACTGGCCGAAAGCTTTTCAAACTCCTCAACGATCTGATCATAAATCTGATAAATGTGTTCCATATAGGGATCTGTCAGTGCATCAAAAAGTGCCTCTTTCGTCGGATAATATTTGTAAAATGCACCAGTAGTAAGTCCGGCATCTTTTACAATGTTTCTTAAAGATGCTCCGGTCAGACCATCTTTCAGGAAATGTTTTCTGGCTGTATTTAATATATTTTTTTGTGTATCTTCTGCTTTTGTCGACATTCTTTTCGTATCCTCTAAAGTTCTTTCCAAAATATAACAGTGCTATATAGTACTGTTATATTTTAACTCATTACAGGAATTTGTCAAGTCTGCTGTTTCGATTTTTTATTTTCCCGTGTATTCAATTTTCACTTAGCAGATGCATCTGTAGTTTGATTTTGCCGTCGTCACACCACATGATTCTCTTCAGCATCTTTCCTTTTGACCAATATAAACTTTTCATTGCTATATATAAGAACGGAACCATGATTCTGCGTGTTGCCTTTCCAATTTGTACAAACTGTCCACCATCAAAAAATACATGCTTTAACGGTATTTTTGCCTATGTCAGAAATGCCATGGCAAGATCTGCACCAATCGAAGATGCAACTACAAGTTCTATTTCTTTGATTCCATGTTTAAGCCTCCTCTTCGACTTTTTCAAAATCTACTGTCAGTTCCTTCATAGAAATTTTTACCACCTTAAAACCATACTGCAAAAGTTCCTTTTTGAATGTAAGGAACGAATGATCTATAGGCACTCCGGCAATGTTTTCAATTTCAGCAAAAGTCAACTTGAAATCGTCTGTTTTATTTTTATTGATTCACTTCCATAAAGGATTATATTTGCTCATAATTATCATTCATCTACTTTCCAAAACTATTTACAATATCCTTTGCCATCAGTCAGATTTACTCCACTTGCCACAACACTTTTCCTGGATAAAATATTTTCTTATCTTCTCCATTCCTTCTGCATCCATCTGATACTGATCTGCAATAGTTCCATTTTCAAAATGAATGACATCAGTGCAACACTCTATAATCAGTTCCAAATCATGTGTGATCACATAAACCGAAATTCCGGTATCCCACACTTCTCTTAGAACCTCTGCAACCTCCAGCATATGCTTATGATCAAGACCACTGGTTGGTTCATCCAAAAACAGCACAGAGCGCCCGGAGGCAATTGCAGATGCGATAGCCGCCCGCTGCTTCTGACCTCCGGAAAGTGACATTGGATGACGGTCTTTGACTTTTATCAGATCCAGCATATCAAGAAATTTGTCTGCTTCTTTCTCATTTTCTTCTTTCATGCTAATCATAACTTCATCCTGTATTGTCTCTGTAAAAAGCTGATGATTCACTTCCTGCATAACCATATAACAGGCTTTCAGCCTTTCTTTTGGTCTGTAAGTTTTTCCATTCCAGATGATTGTGCCACATTGTTTTTCCAAACCACAGAAACAACGGGAAAAAGTAGATTTTCCAGCTCCATTATTGCCCGTAATTGCGACAATCCGATTTGCCGGAATCTCACATTCTCTGATATATAAAATCTGTGGACCATTCTTATATGCAAAATTAAAATCATGAAGTTCCATTGTGGTTCTTTCTGATATCAACATCTCTGGCATAAGGAGATTTTCCAGAACATAAGCCCGCAGTCCCATCTCTTCTCGCTTTTCTTCTGTCAGATTTTCAAACTCTGTGGCTGAATAATCCTGAATAATCTGTCCCTCTTTCATATAAATAAACCGATCCGCCAGCCCACGCAGATAATACAGGCGATGCTCCGATATAATAATCGTTTTTCCCTGTTCCTTCCAGTGGGCGATTATTCTTCGCAGATCCATGATTGAAGCTGCATCCAGATTAGAAGAGGGTTCGTCCAGGACAAAAATATCCGGTTTCATAATAGAAACCCCTGCACAGGCAATCTTCTGCTTCTCTCCACCTGAAAGCTGAAAAATATTGCGTCCAATCAATTTTTTCAGATGCAGCTCCTGAATTGTAGCCTGCAATCGATCTTTGATTTCTTCCTTTGGCATTCCAAGATTTTCACATCCAAAAGTAATCTCGCTTGTTGTATCTACATTAAAAAACTGTGACCGTGGATTTTGAAAAACACTTCCAACAATTTTTGCTGTATCATACAGTGGCTGCTGCGAAACATTTATCCCATTTATCCATATCTCACCAGTTAATTTTCCTTCATAATAATGTGGAATCAACCCATTGATCATTCGAGTGAGTGTTGTTTTTCCACAACCGCTCTCCCCACATAGCACAATAACCTGACCATCTTCTATCTCCAGATCAATATCCCGGATTCCCACAGAATATTCATTATTTTCTCCATATGTAAATGTTGCATGATCTATTTTTATCATAATGTACTACCTCAAAAAACAATATACTGATGCAAAAAGAACAATATAAAGCATGCAAAGCAAACAACAATGGCACTAAAATCCTGTACATGAAAGCCAATCTCGCAGACATTGGTTCTTCTGACCGGTGCACCAAGTCCCCTTGTTAGAGCTGCTGCAGACAGCTCATCACCAATTTTTATTACGGATACCATCAATGGTATCAGCCGGTATTCAATCATAAGGAATGGATTTTTACCACCAAAACGGATATTTCTCATTTTCATTGCATCCCGGATTGCCTGATATTCTTCCTTGATTGTAGGAAAGAAACGGAAAATAACTGACAACGGTATTATGATTTTTTCTGTGACATGCATCCGCTCCATTGCACTGATAAACTCACTTACAGATGTAGAAGAAATCAGATATGCGCCTGTCATAATTCCCGGTGCAAAACGCGTCATAATTGATGTTGCTGCCAATATCAGAAAAGAAATCATACCACTCCAAACATTCAATGCCAGCCGCTCCAGTACAAAGCATACCGCATAGAGAACTGCATATTTACCGGCTGTTTTGAATTTGTGCTCTGACAAAATCAATGCAAATGGTATAAGGCTTAGTATTGGTTTCACTATATTCATGATTCCATCATTGCTGGTACTGAACATCAATGTTGTAATCGTTATAAGCATAAACAATTTTGTTCTAGGATCTAAAACAATTCCATTTCTGCTGTCAACAGTAGCAGATAATATCTCATCCATTACACGATTCCTGCTTTTACAAAGTGTTTTTTGAGCAACGCTTTTCCAATCATTCCTCCAATGATTGCGCAGATAAAGATACCTGCAATCACAAGAACAATGCTCCACATAGGCATGACAGCCATTACTTTATCTGCATACTCTTTACCAAAACTGGCTGCGAAGCTGGCTCTTGAATCTTCTACCATGAAGTACATTGGAATATATGTACCAACCATCCAGAGACTGAATACTGCATATCCAATCAGGCTCCTTTTAGCACTTTTATAATTGCCAAATTTCAGAATCAAATCTCCCAGCAGCCCAAAGATAAGCCCCAAAGGTACACCCCAATATCCCATTCCGGTAAGTCCCATCAAAAGGCCACTCAGAATTGCCATCAGCGTTACCATACCAAACTTCTTTACCCTTGTCAGGAATAACATAAATGGAATTCCTGTGATCAGTGTCCACAATGCACCAAGAATCGGAAGAAATATCGGAACAAAGCCAATCGGAATTGCCACACAACATCCGAGTACAAAATAAAGGACTGTGAAAAGTCCCAGATTAATCAGGTCCTTCGCCTGTAATTTGTTATTCATACAGAATACCTCCCTTGTATAATTAGCTCTATCTAACTACTCCATAAAATACCATATGTTTTGTTATATCTCTACAACCAAATATCATTTTAGCTCCAAACAGCATTTGGTTTTATTGTTGACTCTGCTCTCTTCAAATCCTATAATATTATCTGTTACAGGGCAAAAGTACTTATATCAGGGAGATCTTCTATGAAAATTAACGACGTGATCAAAAAATGTATCAAAATACCAGGTATATCCATAAAACAGGCTGAATATAGTATGGAGCTTATATTAAATACGAAGGAAGGTAAAGGTTCGATGACCTTTTTTTCACTTTTTCCCGGTCTGTCTCTGGCATATATTTTTATAAATTCTCCAACCTGGACGGCTCCCGACCTTCGATCAGACAGCTCCATTACAAAAGGTCCATTGCTTCTTAACTATTGTGTGACAGGTCGTTGTGAAATGATCCTGAACAACAAAAATTTTGTCTACATCAAAGACAGAGAACTTTCTCTCACAGAATGCTTCGCCCAAAAAGAATATGTTTATCCAAAGCGCATCTATGAGGGGCTTGAATTCTTTATTGATATAGATACATTTACTTTAGAAAATACATGGGTACAAAATGAATTTAGCATTGATTTCAGAAAAATCTCAAAGATGTTTTGTCCTCATGGAAGCACTTATATATCGACAGCGACCCACGAAACTGAGGAAATTCTCAAAAAACTATGGGAATTATATGATTTTCCGGCCTCTTTTGCAGTCATTCAAATGAAAATATATACGCTCGCTTTATTCTCAGTACTACAAAATTTGGAGGCTATCCCTAAGTCTCAGGCCTGCACTTTCTTTACTGAATCTCAGGTTAATATTGCTAAAAAGGTCGAAAATATCATCACCTCAGACCTAAGGCTGCATCATCCTGCGTGGGAATTGGCTGAATATTTTTCTATCAGCGAAACCAGTCTAAAAAATTATTTTCGCGGTGTTTACGGACAGAATATTTCTGTCTATCTGCGTGAAATGCGTATGAATAAAGCAGGCGAACTGCTTGCCTCAACACGACTGTCTGTAGCTGAGATTGCAGCACAGGTCGGATATCTGAATCAGAGCAAATTCGCCTCTGTGTTTAAAAAGCATTTTGGTGTATCACCTTTGGAATATCGCCGCACCAGACATTTAGACTCCTAAACTCTCCATTTTGTTGCCTCTCTTCTTTCAACAATAAAATGACGATAAATCCCATCCTGTCTCACAAGTTCTTCATGTATTCCCTGCTGTGCGGTTTTCCATTCTCCAGAGCGAAAATCCGTTCAGCTTTCTGTACTGTTTTTAGGCGGTGTGCAATCATAATAACAGCTTTATCATTTGTCAGGTACCACCCACTGGTCATTAAAATAACAAATTACATATAATCAAACTTCTTCCGAAGATATATTCTGAGTAGCATGATACCCATATTAATGAGTATAAATAGCAAAATCAAATTCACCGGCAGATATTTTCTAGTTACATCCCCAAGCACTGCTATCCCTGAAAGGCTTCCAATCAAAAACATTTGTGAAATTTCGTTCCACATTTTTTTGTATTGTTTTATTGTTTCCATAATTATCACCATTATGATTCCCATTATGAAAAGCACAGCTACGATTGCCAGAATCCTGATAACCCATACTTCCCCACCTGTATATGCTATTTTCTGGTTAAATCCATTATCATAAGTTGGATATACCAGCCATTTACAAAATCGAACATACCACATGAATGGAGCCATAAAAAAATCTATGAAATCATGTTGAAAAGCACCATTCTGTAGAATTGCAAACAGGACTACCGTAATGTATCCCATTCCCCAGAAATATTCTATAGACTTCATGCTTTCCGTTCTGTCCTTTACTTCTTTTTTCGCTTTACGAATTTCCAGCTCAGCACGTTTCTTTTCGTTACGGGCTTTGGATTCTGCCTGCTCTATCTTTTTCTCTGCTTCTTTTTGTTTCTTCTGTGCTTCATCTACTGCTTCAACAGATGATTTATTAACCTGTATCTGCAATTTAGAGTTCTGGTCCCGAACGTCTTTTATTTCTTCTTCGAGCTGCTCTTGCTCGCTCCTGCTCTTCAAGCCGTTTCTGTTCCTCAAATCGTCGTTGTTCTTCTGAAGCGATTGATTCAGCTTCTGCGTTTCGGACAGTTCGGTTGTCAAACGATGAATTTCGTCGTTTAATTTCCGAATTTCGTCTTGCATTTCGTGATTCTCGAAGAATAGCTTCTGTTTTTCCATTTTCAGCTTGTGTGTCCTTTCCTGAAATTTCTGGATAAACTCGTTCATCTTCTGATTTCTCACCTGTAACTCGTCTCTCTCTTCCGTCACTAGCTCCAGTGACGCCGCCTGCTCCTTCGCAAGCTGCTTCCACTTGTCGGTAGTATCCGGCAAGTTCTTCATCTGATCTGCTGTCTCTGTTGGCTGAATCTCTGGCTTTTTTCCTATTTCCATTAAATTCATTCTCTAGTCCCTCCTTGCTGATATCCAAATGAAATGTTTTGAACAGATTACTGTCACGTACTTTCTTTCCCTCTTGGTTCTGAAAAGTAATGTGCTTCCGTTTCTCTGTCCAGTTTACGTTCCATCCGAACTGCTTCATTTTTTCTATAAACTTTTCTTTGCTGATACAATTTTCCAGTGCTTTTAACACTGCCATTGCACAGTCCGCTACAAAGCTATCCTTTACCTGCTGACGGAACAGATTATATTTGTCTTTGCTCCATGCAATGACTTCCCCTTTTTCAATCTGACTTCCATCAAAATGCTTTCCTTTTTCGGCAACGGTCAGTCCTCGTTCCCGGCACATCTGATTGGTAAGCTGTTTCATACGTTCCAGATCTTTTCTGGTGTTATGCAGCTTTCTCCCATCTTCATAACTCACTGAATTAGTAACCAAATGGCAGTGGATATGGTCTTTATCCTTATGCACAGCCACTAAGGTCTGGAATCCACTGAACCAATTTTCTGCAAACTCTTTTCCAAATTCAAATGCCTGCTCCGGGGTGATCTGCTCATCCTTATGCCAGGAAATAATGTTGTGGGCATACATTCTCCCTGTATCTTTATTCCACATCTTCTTTTCTTCCAAAAAGGTTCTGTACACCAGATCATAATTAATTTCATTGTGACAGTACGGGCCTGTTATATAAGTAAGCAGCTCACTTGTCTTGTCCTGTCGTAAAACATATTCAATACAATTTCTCATTGCTCCATGTGTATTTGTCCGCTTATTAATCGTCTTATTAACTGCCATATCCTTTCACTCTCCTTCCGATACTTGAGAATATTTTTATTGAGGAAATACAACATACTGTCGTTTGGGATTTCTCCATCTGTATGCAGTTTTCTTGCAATCTGGTTGATATTTGTCGTAGCTCCCCGGAGCTGACAAAGGATATCCGCAAACATCTGGTTCAGTCTTTTCAGTTCTTCTATTTCCTCTGCCGTTGCTATCTTCAAGTCTGCGATTGCTTTTATCACAACTTCCTGCTGTGTTCTTCCGGATTCTTTAACCTTGCTCTGAAACAAATCGTATTCCTCTTTATTCATCCGTATGGTTACTGTATGATTTCGTTTTCTCATAGGCTTTTGTCTCCTTTCATTGCTTGATTTTCATTCTTTGTTAACAGCCACAGCGTTCTGGCGGCATATTGGTAGGAGATTTATAAGAGAGTGCAACGCTCTCTTATACAGGTGCAGGACAGCGTCCTAGTCAATCAGTAAGTGTTCCGTAGGAATGTCCGGTGGACATTTCGCAGGAATACTTACGCCATTGACGTGCCGGGGTTCCAAGGGGCGGAGCCCTCTGGCAAGTTTAGGAACAGCCCAAAGGCTGGCTCCGGTGCATAGTGGCTTGCCACTTTGCGAAACTTGCCTGTCATCTCCCCACCACTGAATCGACACCCGCCAGGCAATATTTTCCACCCTACATTATCAAATCCAAATGGAGATGACGGTGGGTTTGTGGTGCAGGAGCCGACTGCGGAAGAAAAAGAAAAGCTCCACCTTTCATAGATTTTCCCTTTCTGAAACAGGCTGGTCATGCACCACTCCGATGCGAAGTATCGGACAATCATGTGCCGTATCCGGCACCCTATATCTTTTCTTTGCCTGTTTGTACACCCCTCTCATCTGCAAACACCTTTCTGCCATATTTCCCTGTTATTTCTGTCTTTCTTTTTCTGAACTGCTTTCTATTTCTGCTGAAAGGCATAAAAATAGCAGTCATGAACATTTCTCCAACTCATAATGTCTGAAATGCTATCACTGCTATTGTCTTTTTCTGCTATTCTGTTTTCGTAAAACTATTCTTTACTGTCAGTCCTTTTTCCTGTTACTGCTATTTTATTTTGTCGCAAATTTCAAGCAGGTCATGTAATAAATTCTCCAGTTTCATAAGTCTGCGATGCTGATACCAGATCAATCCTGGCAATCCCGCTGCAAGAAAGAACGAAGCACACAAAATCTTTATTGCCTGTCCTCTGCTGCTTATCCCTCCATATCCAAATCCACATACCAGATTCACGAATAAAACATAGAAATATCCACAAAATAAGACAAACTCAAAAATCCACACCAGCACCTTTTTCACTTTCTCTTTCACTCTGTACTTCTCCCTCCTACATTTTTAAATTCAGTGTAGCGAATTTCCCGCTATATTTCAATAGTGAATATCTCGCTAAGTTATTATTATGCTAGAGGTGAAACACATGTATCAGAGAATACGGGATCTGCGTGAAGATCGTGACCTTACGCAGAAGAATATGGGTGAAATCCTAAATTGCAGTCAGCGTATTTACAGTAATTATGAATGTGGTGATGTCGATATCCCTACTCACATTCTGATTAAACTGGCTGAATTTCATAATACCAGCGTTGATTATCTGCTAAACCTGACAGATGATAAACGTCCTTACCCAAGAAAAAAGAATAGCTCCACTTAAAGCAGTCTGATTTATTTTATGTAAGCCAGACTGCTTTTCTTTTATAATCAGCTAAAAACTGTCTGCAAAATCCAGTGCTGCATCCATATCAGCTTCTTTCTCCCAGTCCAGATTATCTTCTGCGATCTCTTCATCCGTTTTCTCCATTGTTAGTGTTCTGTCTGGCAGATTAATTTCTCCTACCGATTCTTTTACAAACGGTACAAGCATTTCCATCAGATTCTTCGCTATAGCCATCGGGGCAGATTCTTTCACTCCATCCCGGACAGCTGTTTCCACTCTTTCCAGAAAAGCATCTTCCTTTTCTCTGGTTTCCAGATACGGATCTGCTTCATTCCTGTACTCTCTGGAAAAATAATCGTTTAAAGCAACTACAACTGCTCTGGTGTACGATTTATATTTTTCCCTGTCCATCGTCTGCAAATATTCCCATGCCTGCCTGTCCTGTTCATCACAAAGATTCAAACGGATATTTGTGTTGATGATTTTCCGTTCTTTTCTCATACAAGCATCCCTCCGTTTCTCTGGATTTTCCTTACGCTCATTGCTTCATAGCCTTTCGCTGTGGCACAGATGTCCCGTACAATTGTCACCCGGCTCTTGTCATATTCTCCAAAATTCTGGATCATACAACCGCCACCGCCGACCACATACAGACGCATCAGTTCTGGATTATATTCCCGTTCTCTCAGCTTATGAAAGATTTCTTTCGTATAATCTCCGGCAGCTTTACGAATGACTGTCAGATATTTCTCACCAATATCTGCTGTCCCGGTACGGATCACCTGCTCAATCACCAGATCATCCACCACTGTTCCCAGTTCTTTCAACAAAGATTCCCTGACTGCAAGCACACACTGGTGCGTTCCATATTTCTCTGTAAAGCATTTCTTCTCTAATGGACGGGAATTATTGATATACATGATGTTCATAGTCCCGTTTCCAATATCCACAAGCATGTTGATTCCTTTGAAATCCTGTAAACGGTAAAAAGCTGCTGCAAATCCCTGTGGGTAAATATCAGCTCCTGCAAACTCCACACGATATTCTTTATTGCGGAATGTAAAATCCACACATTTATTCTGGAGAAGATATTTCTGGAAATCTTCTTTCTGTATAGCTACCCAGGTAAGTGGAAGTCCGGCTGCAATGTGTACCTTTGCCCGGTTCATACCTTTCCCATCCAGTTCCCTTGCGATAGCCGCCAGTGTCAGCACATAATAGTCCTCGTCCTGCGTTTTCTCTGCATAGAACTCCTTGTGTTCCTCTCCGATCTGGTAATACATGTCATTGTAAACAAGAAGATTATTCTGGAAGATTGGCTCCTTGTCATATCTGGCTACACCGGATGGAAAGCATCTGGTGGCTGTTTTCATGTTTCCATACCCATGATCAATCCCGATCACCATAACTGTCTCATTATTGTTGTTTTTCATCATTCTCATAATCATACCTCATACTTTCTTAATATTTATTTTTGACTTTCTCCCAAATTTGGGAAAAACCTATATTTGTATCAGCTAAAACGTTGATACATGAAAAAGGGCAGTTAGTGTAAAAAAAGCAAAATTTTATGTACTCTGGCAGCTATCTTTGTTATTTCTCCTGCTCCGGTAACATTTCTTTTTGCTTATTTTGCCCTAAATGCCCTTAATTTCCTGATTCATATTTAATTGTAACTGTTTATAATCTATATCTGTTTCTTCAAAAGGTATTCTTTCTTCTGGATCTACAGGGCAAAAATCTTCTTCCTTAACTGCAATATCCTGATAATAAAACTCACCATTGTACTGCTTCAGAAGGAAACCTTTATCTGTCATATTTCTGAAAAAGTTGGATTTACCATGCCCCTGTCTGCCATTCTCTTTACAGTATTCCTCATACATATGGAACACTTCACTTCGTTTCAGACGTTTTCCTTTGGCACGCACCAATGACTCATCAATAAAAGCACAGATACTATCTGACGTCCGTTGCACTTCTCTTACACATTCTTTGCTGTGTTCGCTCTCCGTGAACTTTCCCTGTTCGTACAGATTTTTCAATGCAATCATCGCCATATGAATTGCATAATCGGATTCTGCCTGTACCTTTTCCTTTAAGTGCAGATCTTTTTCACCACTTTTTACTACCCGGTTCATATCAAGAATCAGTAGTCTACGGTAAAAAGCATCTGACTTATCCTCAAGATTCTGCGGCATTTCATTGGTAGAAAAAAGCAGCTTCGCATAAGAGTGGAAATGAATTGCATCCTGTCCTTTTTTCTCATAAATCAGTGTGTCCTCACCGACTGCTTTCTTTAATACATCTGTGTTCTCCATTGCTTTGCATGGAATATCTGCACAGGCATTTAACAGCTTTCCATACATTCCAGTCGCATAGAATCGTTTATTTAAATCCTGTAAAGAAATACTGGACATATTGGTGATTCCAACTACATGCTGGATCAGCGATACTGCCACAGACTTTCCGGTTCCACCATTTCCTTTCAATGTAAGGAATTTCTGAAACTGCGTATCCTGTGTCATGCAGTATCCAAAATACTCCCAGAATGTCTGCTGTTCTTCTTTGTTAGGAAGAGACGATGCCAGATACTTTTTTATATTTTCTCCACCTTGTAACACCTGCTCACAATCTTCTGGATAATAGGGAAATGGTATCTGATTGATTGTCAGATAATCTGGATTGTGTTCCAACATTTCGCCTTTAACCGGATCATAATATCCATTTTTGAAATTGATCCACCGCACAGGTTGTTTATTTAGTTCATATGCCTCTCGGTGAACTTTTGGCTGTGCGATCAGTAGATTATAGATTCTTTTGATCACTCCACTCTGTACCTGATCACGATAGATCAGCTTCTGGATACGGTATTTCATTCTTACACCATCATGGTCTTCCAGGAAAACACCATGCTCATAATAATACGGTGTGATTCCCACCACAAAAAACTGAACATTCTCCACCAGGTAATCTACAATCTCCATATCCCGGACACCTTTCACATTCCCTTTTGCATCAAATAAGTGAAAACGGCTCAGTTCCGGTTCTTCTTTCGGATCTCGCTCAAACCGAAGAATATACTGTTCCAGTAATTTCTCAACTTCTTTCTGATTATCCAGTTTGCCAAGGTACTCCTTCTCTTTGAACAACTGCCAGCCCGCTTTTCCATCAAGACCAGCGTCTTTGAAAAATGTCTGTAACTTATCATTCATCCACTTCACCGTACAGGCAGTCACATAATGATAGGCACTCTGACAGCTTCCAGTAAACTGAATAGATCTCATTTCCTCTATAAAAGAATCTGCACTGAAATAATATCCATCATCTTCCTGCACCAGACAAAGTGCCTGATAACCTGACATCACAATATTCAATGCGATATCCTGATTGTCCACCAGAAAAATATAGGTCTGTGCTGTCCCTTCCGGATTGGTTTCCATATAATGCTTCAAAAACTTCTTGTTCAAACTTATCACTTCCTTTCAGACAAAGAAAAAGACGCAAGCCATATTTTATGACTCACGCCTTACTTCACTCACAATATTCTATTTTTATCAGTTACCTGCCAGATTGGTTACTGGCAATTCTTATGCATAAATCAATTCTTTCAAGATAATCTCCTCTGCAATCGCTCTGTGCTGATTAGCTGCTCTTACCCATGCCATCTGATCTTTCTCCTTATCTGGCAGTGGTTCTTTTTCTTTCAACTGCTCCAGGATCACTTCTTCCCGGTCTCTTGCTGCCTTGTCCACTTCCAGAAGATGCTCGCCAATCGTATCCTGTAAAAGCATCACCTGATACGTTGAGTTTCGATGGTTCTTCAGATAATCTCTGCGAAGAAATCCATATTTGCCAAGTCGCTCCATCTGCTCACCGGATTTATAGGTGAGATTCGGAATCAGGTATCCATTTACATTTGTATAAGTCAGTTTCATATCCCTATGACCTCTCTTTCGTTTAAACTTTTATCTGTAACAGAACCAACTGTTCATGTTACGTCATTGCTACAAATCTTTCTTTCCATATTATTTTAAATCCAACCCGGGCAGATTTTCTTCAAAATCATGGTGAAAGTGCTTCGTTTCTGTGTTGGGAAAATGAACGGAAACACTTGATTTTACTGACTTTCTTCAATGTAACCTTATTATAACGTCCTCCCCCCATCCCACCTCCACATTCGGATATTCCTCATATCCGCCCACACTCTGTGCGCCTTTCCTCAGATATGCCTTCACCTTTTCCCCATAAAGAAACGGATCATTTCCTTTCACGATCCCCCATTCCATAAGCAGAGCTGCGCTTCCGCTGACAAAGGGTGCCGCAAAGGAGGTTCCGGTGACAGTGGCGTAGCCTCCGCCGGGAACCGGGGCGGAGATGGATACACCGGGAGCTGCGAGATCAGGCTTCCGGATCGGCAAGAACTGACTTCCCCTTCCGGAAAAATCTGCGTAGGCATTCTGTCTGGAATCATAAGCTCCAACAGAAATAACTTTTCCGGCAGTGGAAGGAATCGTCAAAGTTCCCACAGCCCGCGGAGAATAAAACCCGGTTCCGCGATTCAGTACATTTCCACCCGGCAGCCAGAGGAAATACTGCCCGGAGCGCACACGTTTTCCACTTAAAAGAACTTTCCAGACACCGCTGTCCACATAATTACCCTCAGGAATGAAATCTATGTAGATTTCCTGGGACAGCTGATAGGGACCGGGTTTTCCATAATAGATCAAAAGCTCTGTATTTTCCAGCAGATGCCGCTGTGGACCCAGCCTTTCATATAATGGACCGATCCGTTCTCCGGACGGACTTTCCAGATAAATTTCCATCTCATCTTCATAATCCTTCCATAACTGTACATTTAATGTGGGCTCAAAAGCTCCCACCGCCAACTGGATCTCTTCTGTTTTCCCCTGCTGCAGGATTCCTCCTGCATGCCAGGGCTGGCTGCCGTTATTTCCGGTTCCTGTAACGATCACAGTCCGCCCCATGGCCGCAACTGTATCAATATAGTTTTCCAGAAGAGAATCCCCTCTGTGTGTTCATTATAACTAGGGGAAAATTACTGTAAAAAAATTTGCAGTCTTTACACTGCCTGTTTTTCTACCGGATAAGGCGACTGATACTTAAATACAATATCAATGCTCTTATCTCCATTCACAACAATTTTTTCAATCAATTCTGTCACAATTTCTCTTGTCACTTCGGATAATGTTCCATACTTGATAAATTTCTCTATCCAGTTTTCATAAGATTCTTCTGCCTCTCCAAAGCTGTCTTTCTCTAGTTCTGCCAACTGAATCTTCGCCCTGATATCTTTATCCTGCTTTTCATATTCTGCCTTATAGGAGAGATATTCTTCTTTATCCAGAACACCATCTACATAATTTTCGTAAGTTTTCTTTTTATACTTTTGGACAGCCGCAAGTTCTTTTTGTAACCGTTCAATCTGCTGGTCTGCTTCTGCACATCGTCTCTGCACCTCCTTCTTCCTATCTGCTACTTTTAATATTTCATCCTTATCACTTTCTTTCAGTGCCAGTTCCGCTTGTCTTTGGATTTCATTTTTTACAATAGAATCCAATACTTCTTTTTTAATGAAATGAGAATAACAAACTGTGTTTCCTTTTTTGTGATAGGTACCGCACTCATAACCGTCCCGACAAGTAACCCTCTGGAAATTATATCCGCAATCTCCACAAACAATAATTCCTGCGTATGGATTTACCTTTCTCACTTCGCTATTAAATCCCGGTGTCCGTGTTCTTTTCTTCATAAGTTCCTGTACCTGCTCAAAAGTATCTTTGCTAATAATTGCTTCGTGCATTCCTTCCACAATATACTGCTGTTCCTCTGGAATATATTGATACTTTTCCACTTTATAGGATATCTTTTCTGATTTATGCTGTACCATAGCCCCTGTATAAACTCTGTTTCGCAAAATTACATTGATCGTAGGATATGCCCAGCCCTTTGCACCCGCTTTTTCTAATGCATTGGCATATTTCAATCCCTGCACCTTTCTCTTATACTCTGACGGTGTCAGAATTCCTTCCTGATTCAGTTTCTTTGCAATACCATCCCTGGAATATCCTTCCAAACTCATATAAAAGATTCTCCGTACCACTTTAGCTGCTTCTTCATCTACAAGAAAATGATGCTTATCTGCCGGATCTTTTACATATCCATATGGGGCAAACCCAGACATAAACTGTCCCCGTTTCTTCTGGGCGGTCAATGCACCTCTGATTTTCTTAGATATATCACGACTATACATATCATTAAACAACGTCTTAAACTGTGCCAATTCTTCATTACTGTGATGAACAGAATCCACGCCATCCAAAATTGCAATATAACGCACACCCAAAGATGGAAAAACACGCTCAATATAGTTACTGGTTTCAATATGTTCACGCCCAAGCCGGGAAATATCTTTCGTAATAACGCCTTGAATTTTCCCTTTGTAGATATCCTCCATCATCCGCTGAAATTCCGGTCTATTCGCAAAATAAAGCCCCGAATAACCGTCATCAATATAAATATCTGCGATTTCCAGATCCTCTGATTTAGTCACATACTCACGAATCAGTTTCATCTGATTTTCAATACTCTCACTAACTTTATTCTCTCCATCATCCTTCGACAGACGACAATATACACCCATCTGATACATCATATCACCCCATCTTTCTCAAGTATTCTATCTGGTGAACTCTCTACTGAAGCAAACTTAAAATATATATCTATTTTCTGCTCTGGATATACATAAATTTTATCAACTAACTCCACAAGCGCTTCTCTGGTAAGCTGCTTTACCGTTATTCTTCTGCGATTAAAGTGCTCCAACCATATCTTTGTTTCATTGACCGCCGCCCGCTGCCTTTGCTCTTCATGGTTCAGTTCTGATAATTCTTTTTGATATTTCTGATTCTCTGTTTCATACATCTGTTTTAATTCCAGATATTCCTCTTTGGAAAGTACTTCATCCATAAACTGTTCATATGCTCGTTTCCGGTATTCCAGATTTCTTTCTATTTTTGCCTGCAATTTTGCAATTTTACCATCCAGTTCCGGCTGTTTCTGTCTGATCTGAGTTTCCAGATTCTTCATATCCATCTTCATCTGTTTCAATTGCTGGTTGATTGCAAATACAACCAGTTCATCCAGCTTTTCAAATGTAATATGATTCAGCTCACAGTAATTCTGCCCCTGCTTCTGATGAAAACCACACATATATCCGTCATAGTCTTTATGAGATGCCAGATAACGTTTTCGCATGGCTGTTTTACATTTCCCACAAAAGAGCAGTCCCACATATTTATGTGGTTCATTGTTTTTATCAAAATAGGAAACTCTGCGCCCCTTTCTTATTTGCTGAACCCTATCAAACTCTTCTTTAGAAATGATTGCCTCATGTGCATCCGGCACCAGCTCCATTTCTTCCAGGGGAATTGCCTTTTTGTATTTCAGCTTATAAGACGGTCTTTCATGTTTCCGAATCACAACCGCCCCAGTATAGACCGGATTCTTTAAAATTCCACTTACAGTAGACGATGTCCACAGACCTTTTCCCGAATCCCATACATAATTGGTTTTTAAAACTTCCTTTTTATATTTTGCGGGACAAGGGATTTCATCTTCATTCAAAGTCCTGCAAATAACCGTACAGCCAAATCCATTTTGATACATTCTGTAAATTCTTCGAACAACCTCGGCTGCATAAGGATCAATTTCCAGATGATTATGAATTGTTTTACTTTTCACATATCCAAAGGGGGGCTGTTTCGGAGTATATTCGCCCATACTTCTTTTGGTCTGAATCGTTGTCTTAATCTTTCTGGATGTATCTCTCAAATACATATCATTCAGCAAAGTTTTTATTTCTAACATTTCATCATAAGTTCCAACGGCTGAATCATAATTATCCAGAATCGAAACAATCCGAATCTGTTTCTCCGGGAAATATT